>NZ_CP091913.1:1540000-1840000 GCF_022063185.1 Nostoc sp. UHCC 0870
ACTACACCAACGGTAGATCCCGTATTAGTGGCAGATTCGCCTTTGGGTTATCGTAACAAAGCTACCTATCCTCTAGATATCTCTCCCACAGGTCAAGTACAAGCTGGTTATTACCAAAAAGGTAGCCACCAATTAGTTAACTTAAATCAATGTCCCGTCCAAGATGTACGCTTAAATCCTTTACTGGCGGAAATTAAGCAAGACATCCAAAAACAAGGCTGGTCAATTTACGATGAAACTCGCCATCAAGGACAAATTCGCCATTTGAGTTTACGCATTGGCCGGCGTACAGGTGAAATGTTGTTAACGTTGGTGGTCAAAGATGAAGATTTACCAGGAATTACTAAGCAAGCAGAAGCATGGCTGAAGCGATATCCCCTGTTAGTTGGGGTGTCCTTAAATTACAATCCCGGACGCACAAATGCCATTTTTGGGAAAGAAACTCGCTGCATAGCCGGAGTTTCTTATATGCGAGAAATCTTTGCAGGACTAGAATTTCAAGTCCGTCCCGATACATTTTTCCAAGTTTCTACGGAAACAGCCGAAGCTCTATTAGAAGTTATTCAGTCAGAATTAAAATTGCAAGGTGATGAGGTGCTAGTGGATGCTTATTGTGGTATTGGAACTTTAACTTTACCCTTAGCCAAACAGGTACGCCAAACAATAGGTTTAGAAATACAACCAGAAGCAGTAGAACAGGCGATCGCCAATGCCGATCGCAATGCTATACATAATGTCACATTTCAAGTGGGCGCAGTTGAGAGATTACTGCCGAATATGGGAATAATACCGAATGTAGTCATACTAGATCCGCCACGTAAGGGATGCGATCGCGCTGTCATCGAATCTTTATTATTGTCGAAACCCCCGCGCATCGTTTACGTCAGCTGTAAAGTAGCTACCCTCGCTCGTGACCTTAAATTACTCTGTGAAAATGGTTTGTATACTATTCAACGCATCCAACCCGCCGATTTTTTCCCACAAACATCTCATGTGGAAGCTGCTGCTTTCCTTGTATTATCACACTTTGACAAGGATAATTAGCCCTTTACAAAAAACTTACATTGCAAATTTGTAGTCTATTGCATAGTAAAAATGCTAAAATCGAAATAACATAAAAATAGCGATGATTTTGTTAATAAAACTAAAGTTGCATAGGCTCTATCTACCAATGAATAAGATTGTTTAAAGTATAAATCGGCGATTTTTAAGAGAACATAAAAACTTTTGTAATTTCCATGATTTTTCAACTTGCTAACCTAACTAGCATGGTTTCTCCAAGCCGTTTTATGTATCAACAATCAAACATCACCAATAGAGTCAATGCTCCCCAGCATTTTCAATATTTAGTAATTAAGACGCAAGTTTGAAGGCAGCATGACTACCTCAACTATTATCAGGGTGCGTACACAAGCAAACTGATGTCTAGCTAACTGAAAGCTATGGGGTTTCTCTCGTGATTACCATTTCCCTTCGTCCAGTTGGACGTTATTGGGGCACACTTAGTTTCGCCTCAACGCTTTACCTTTGTCCTATTTTAGATTTACTGCTGGCGGAAATACCCTCCAGATTACAAGCCGAACTGCGGCTAGGACTCCAAGAAGCCCTAGTTAATGCAGCTAAACATGGCAATAATCTTGATCCTAGTAAAAAAGTTGTAGTCCGGTTTTCTCTAATAGATAATCAGTATTGGTGGGTGATATCAGACCAAGGCCAAGGCTTTCATCCCACGACTACCGACAATGAAGACCCAACAGATTATTTACCATCTGATGAGTCAGAAAATGGCAGAGGTATGTGTCTCCTACACCAAATTTTTGATCAAGTAGAGTGGAATCGCAAAGGTACAGAATTAAGACTATGTAAACAAATGGAAAACCGCCCCCGTCTGTCTTTGAGGCGGTAAGCCGGGGGTTGGGGATTGGGGATTGGGGATTGGGTATTGGGAAAGAATTTCCCAGTACCTAGTATTGTCTTTAATTTTGAATTTTGAATTTTGAATTTTGAATTTTGCATTGGAGCAAAGCGTAGCGGTACTAGTCACCAGTCCCCTGTCCCTTATGTCCATGAGTCGGACAGGGAGGAGCGGAAAGGGAACGATCTAACCAACCAACAGCTTGTTCTAGCCTAGCCAGAGCCTCTTGTGGTTCATTTTTGAGTAGAAATACCATAGCGGCGGCAATTTGTTCACTAGCGCGAGAATTGCGGTTAGACTTGAGGCGATGCCAATCGTTAGGAGAAATACTCAGCCTTTCCATGAGGGCTTGGGCTAATTCTAATTCGCTAAATTCATTGATTTGATTGGTTTTAGATAGCATAATTGAGTGCTGAGTTATGAGTAATGAGTTTTAAGTCTCTAGATGGCAGACTTGTTTTTTATCTTAGTTTACTAGTTGTACATGAAGCCGCCTAAACAACCACATTCATCAGGGAAAAATCAAGAACCGGATTTTGAGCAGGAACTAGAAGAAGTCGAGCGATCGCTGATATTGTTAAAAGAACGTTATGCTCAAGTAGACAGCGATCGCACCCAACAGGCACAATGGCAACAACGCCGGGACGAATTGCAGGAAAATAAATATAAAACACCAGAAATCAAAGCAGAGTTACGGCACATCAAACAACAGTTAGAAGTGCTAGAACTAAACTTAGAAAGCCAGTTATTTTCTTGGCGTAGTCTCAAGAAACCTTTCTGGCAAGCTGTCCGCTTTGGTGGAATGGGCGTTATTATAGGCTGGATATTAAAGTCCTGTGCTGGGTAAATATGGTAAATCAAAGGATTGCAGAAATACTGCGAAGTGGTCAACCTGATGAGTCTCTTGTAGTTCAAGCCTGGGTAAGAACGAAGCGCGACTTGAAGGGGTTTGCGTTTATTGAGGTGAATGACGGCTCATCATTAGCTAATTTGCAAGTTGTCATCAATCAGGATTTGCCAGACTACGAAGCAATTTTAAAACAACTAAATACAGGTGCGTCAGTTGAGGTTAATGGCGTGCTGGTGGCTTCCCAAGGAAAAGGACAGCGTATTGAATTGAAAGCCGAGACAGTGAAAGTCTACGGTGAAGCTGATCCCGAAACCTACCCATTGCAAAAGAAACGCCACTCTTTTGAATTTTTACGCAATATTGGACACTTGCGATCGCGCACCAATTCTTTTGGTGCAGTTTTCCGTGTTCGTAATGCTTGTTCTACAGCCATTCACCAATTTTTCCAAGAAAGAGGCTTTTTATGGGTACACACCCCCATTATTACCGCTAGCGATTGCGAAGGCGCGGGGGAACTATTTAGTGTCACCAATCTGGATTTAAAGAATATACCCCGCACAGAAAACCAAGCAGTTGATTACAGCCAAGACTTTTTTGCTAAACCCACCTACTTAACAGTTAGTGGACAACTAGAAGCCGAAGTCATGGCGATGGCGTTTAGCAACGTCTACACCTTCGGCCCTACCTTCCGTGCAGAAAACTCCAACACCTCCCGCCACTTGGCAGAATTCTGGATGGTTGAGCCAGAAATGGCTTTTTGTGACTTAGAAGGCGATATGGATTTGGCTGAGGCTTTTCTCCAGCATATTTTTAGCTATGTATTGGAAAAATGCCCAGAAGACATGGAATTTTTCAATCAACGCATTGATAATACCGTCTTAGCAACAGCCGAAAATATTATTCACAATCAATTTGAGCGACTAACTTACACAGATGCGATCAAACTGCTAGAAAAAGCTGATGTTAAGTTTGACTATCCTGTAAGTTGGGGCTTAGATTTACAATCAGAACACGAACGTTATTTAGCTGAACAATTGTTCAAAAAACCAGTCATTGTCACCGACTACCCAGCGCAAATTAAAGCCTTCTATATGCGCTTAAATGACGATGAAAAAACCGTCCGCGCAATGGATATCCTTGCACCAAAAATTGGTGAAATTATTGGCGGTTCACAAAGAGAAGAACGCCTGGATGTTCTAGAACGCCGTATAGTAGCGCAAGGTATGCAGCCGGAAGACTTGTGGTGGTATGTAGATTTACGCCGTTACGGTACTGTTCCTCACGCTGGTTTTGGCTTAGGTTTTGAACGACTCGTACAATTTATGACAGGTATGGGTAATATTCGGGATGTGATTCCCTTCCCTCGTACACCACAAAACGCCGAGTTTTAGTACCAATATCAATTTCTAGAATTAGACAAACAAAACCCGCTTTGGCGGGTTTTATTGTTTAGTTAAATTTCAGATTCTGAAATCTCTTTTTGTAAAGCCTGAACTTGCTCAAGAGATAATTCAGTCACTTGAGAAATTTGTTCTAAACTCATACCAATTCCCAGCAAATTTAAAGCCAACTTTCTTGTTGTTTCGGCTTTACCTTCAGCTTTACCTTCAGCTTTACCTTCTTGGAGAATTTCTTGATAAATGACTGATTCGCGCATCATCTCACTCCTTAAAATTCTGCTAATTACATCTTTCTTTAAGACAATACCTGCTAATATCGCACTGGCGGCTGCTATATTTCTTTGTAACGGTTGTTCTGTAATTGTTTCAACCGCTTTTGCTACTTGAGTTAATACTATTGTAGGATCTTTTGTCTGACTCAGGACGGCAAAGGGTAATAAACCGGGAACACTCATAAACCTATCTGTGGGTTCTTCCCATAGGCGTATTACTTCAAACTCATGGTAAGTTTTCTCTAATCTAAAACGGTTTTGATTAATTAATGGTGAAGCTGTTTTTCTCAAATAGATGACGACTTGACGCATTTGTTTTTTAGGAAAGCGTCGATACACCCTCACCCGATAATCTAACATCCGAAAAGGCATATCTTCGTCTGTGTCGGTTTGAAATTCGGTATGTAGAACTAAGTCATTTGATTGTAATAATATTAACGAGTCAGCGCGAATAGGTTCGTTTGATAATTCTGTAGGGCTAAGTTCTGTTAATCTAATGGGTGAACCTAGTAACCATGTTGCTAAGTCGTCTTTAAAGTTTTCAGCAATAAATTTACAAATGTTGTCATACATAAGAAAGTTATCTAACTAGAATCATTTATTGGGGAAGATTCCAATTTTTAAAATACAACACAGATAACTCTAATGAACCCTCCGCACCCCTTGATAGTACCCTAATTCCGACGTGGATAAGCACAAAATAAGTGAAGATTGGCGACCACAAGTTTTCACCAATCTTCCCCTAAACTATAGGACTTAATAATTTAAGCTATCAGCTGTCAGCAGTCAGTTAATTGTAAAGCTGACGGCTGAAGGCTGATAGCTATTTACGCCATTTGATTTTCAATCGCCCACCGCGCTAATTCAGTGCGGTTGTGGAGATTGGTTTTGCCCAACATATTAGAAACGTGGCTTTCAACGGTACGCTGACTAACATTTAATTCTTCAGCGATTTCTCGGTTAGCTAGACCCCTAGCTACAAACTGCACTACCTTCAGTTCAGTTGGAGTTAATTGCACATCAAAAGGAACTTGGATACGAGAACCGTTTTCTCCTCCTTTAGTTTGGTGTTCCTTCCAACGGATAGTTTGCTTCAGGGAAGATTCTACCTGCGCTACGAGTTCTTCTGGTTCAAAAGGCTTGACCATATAGACATCTGCGCCTTTGTTGAGACCTTTAACTCGGTCTGCACTTTGTCCTTTGGCCGACAGGAAAAGGACAGGAATCCAACTGGTGCGTTCGTTTTGCCGGACTTGTTCTACAAAGGTATATCCATCCATTTCCGGCATCATCACGTCACAGATAATCATGTCTGGAACATCATGTTCGAGAATCTCTAAAGCTTCTCGGCCATTTTCTGCGGTGATGACTTCATATCCTCTGAATTCCAGATAGTCCTTCACCAGCAAGATGAGGTTAGGGTCGTCATCAATAAGTAGAAGTCGTTTGTGATCTTTCATGCTGGGCTCTTTCATAGCAGTGGCACTTGTCGCGCTTCGATCCATCAAGGTCTTGAATGGTTATCCTTATATGGTGGATTGTTGAGATGTTGTCATTTTTCCCACTTAACTTACCCTTGCTTAACTTGAAGTCTCACAATTAGTTTCCACTTTCTGTAAGACTGCTAGCTCATTGGCAATATTCCAGTAAGGATACGTAGAGCAGTAGTATTTATAATGCGCTATTATATATCCCTTTGAAAGTGGCGGGTGAAAAAACACTGATTAAATAATAATCTTTCTAGTTCACACTAGTTCACTCAGTAAGTGTTGGCTTATGATGATCCTAGCTGTCAAACAACCCGCACTTCCATTGGCTTACTACTCTACAATACCCTGCCGATGTTCAGCCTTAATCTTAAGATGTTTACAAGTAAGTAGGGGAGTTGTTGGCAAAGGATGGGTTAAAAACGCATATTCTTTCACCACCATTATGCCTATCAAGTGTTCTTGGACGATCCGCTCAATAACCTCCGGGTTTGCTTGGCGATACCAGACACTATCCGGGTAGACAACTATTATCTATCTAGAACAACAAACTCGCAAGTAAAAACTTGTATTTTGTTGCACCAGGTCACTGTATTGTTACTCATCGAGTGTCTCTCTGATTACTGTTCTATACTAATTTCCCCACTTTGCAAATAAAGTTGACCATATAAAAATATTCGTAACTTATGGAAAAGAACCTGAAAAATACTAATAATTAAGGATTTATACTTACGCAATGAACCCGAAGTGTATATACGAGGACTGATAATTTGTAATTTGTAATTCGTAATTCGTAATTCGTAATTCGTAATGGACTAACGTCCCGCTACGCTCTAAGCGCAGCTATGCCGCAGGCTTTACGTAATGGACTAACGTCCCGCTCCGCTAACGTAATTGGGCATTTAGGGATAGGAAATATAATCTACCCTATCACCTATCACCTATCACCTATCACCTATCACCTATCACCTATCACCTATCACCTATCACCTGTCACCTGTCACCTGTCACCTATCACCTGTCACCTCCTCCCCTACCTAGTTCGGAAACCCGTACACCTGAAAACATTGCCATTGGGGGGTATTTTTCGATAGATTAGCACTCAGGAGTTGAGAGTGCTAACTCTGGAGAAATAAAAAATATGGCAGCTGTATCTCTAAGTGTATCCACAGTAAAACCTTTAGGCGATCGCGTTTTCGTAAAAGTGAGCGCGTCTGAAGAAAAAACCGCAGGTGGTCTTTATTTACCCGACACCGCGAAAGAAAAGCCCCAAGTAGGTGAAGTAGTCGCCCTTGGACCTGGCAAGCGTAATGACGACGGTAGCCGTCAAGAATTGGAAGTAACAGTTGGCGATAAAGTGCTGTACTCCAAGTACGCTGGCACAGATGTCAAGCTCGGAACTGAAGAATACGTACTGCTTTCCGAAAAAGACATTTTAGCAGTCGTGAACTAATTGGGAATGGCGCATAGGTCATAAGAATCAAAACCAATGTCCAATGCCCAACCTCCAATCAATTATTCCAGACCAATTTGACATAACTTCCTGAGATTGAGACACCTATGGCAAAGCGCATTATTTACAACGAAAACGCCCGTCGCGCTCTAGAGCGTGGTATTGACATTCTGGCTGAGGCTGTAGCTGTTACCCTTGGCCCTAAAGGTCGTAACGTAGTTCTAGAAAAGAAATTTGGCGCGCCCCAAATCGTTAACGATGGTGTCACCATCGCTAAAGAAATCGAATTAGAAGATCATATTGAAAACACTGGTGTTGCTTTGATTCGTCAAGCTGCATCTAAAACTAACGACGCAGCAGGCGATGGTACAACCACCGCAACTGTATTGGCTCATGCCATTGTTAAAGAAGGTTTGCGGAACGTAGCCGCAGGTGCTAACGCAATCCTATTGAAGCGCGGTATTGATAAAGCTACCAACTTTTTGGTAGAAAAAATTAAAGAACACGCTCGCCCTGTAGAAGATTCTAAGGCGATCGCTCAAGTTGGGTCAATCTCTGCTGGTAACGACGATGAAGTCGGTCAGATGATTGCCCAAGCAATGGACAAAGTAGGTAAAGAAGGCGTTATCTCTCTAGAAGAAGGTAAGTCTGTAACTACCGAACTGGAAATTACCGAAGGTATGCGCTTCGATAAAGGCTATATCTCTCCCTACTTCGCTACCGACCCAGAACGGATGGAAGCGATTTTCGATGAGCCTTACCTGTTGTTGACAGATAAGAAAATTGCTCTGGTACAAGATTTAGTACCCGTTCTAGAGCAAGTAGCTCGCGCTGGTCGTCCTCTGGTGATTATCGCTGAAGATATCGAAAAAGAAGCTTTAGCAACCCTAGTAGTTAACCGTCTACGCGGTGTACTCAACGTTGCGGCTGTAAAAGCTCCTGGTTTTGGCGATCGCCGCAAGGCTATGCTAGAAGATATCGCTATCCTCACCGGCGGTCAATTAATCACCGAAGATGCTGGTCTGAAGCTGGACAACACCAAGCTAGAAAGCCTGGGTAAAGCTCGCCGCGTCACCATTACCAAAGACAGCACCACAATTGTTGCTGAAGGTAACGACGTTGCTGTTAAGGCTCGTGTTGAACAAATTCGTCGTCAACTGGAAGAAACCGAATCTTCCTACGACAAAGAAAAACTCCAAGAGCGTTTGGCTAAACTCTCTGGTGGTGTAGCTGTGGTGAAAGTGGGCGCAGCTACCGAAACCGAAATGAAAGACAAAAAGCTCCGCCTAGAAGATGCTATCAACGCAACCAAGGCTGCTGTTGAGGAAGGTATCGTTCCTGGTGGTGGTACAACCTATGCTCACCTCACCCCCGACTTAGAAGCTTGGGCTAACAGCAACCTCAAAGATGAAGAGTTGACTGGTGCTTTGATTGTCGCTCGTGCATTACCCGCACCTCTGAAGAGAATTGCTGAAAACGCAGGTCAAAACGGTGCTGTAATTGCTGAACGTGTCAAAGAAAAAGCATTCAATGTTGGTTTCAATGCTGCAACCAACGAATTCGTAGATATGTTCGATGCTGGTATTGTTGACCCCGCGAAAGTAACTCGTTCTGCTCTGCAAAACGCTGCTTCTATCGCTGGAATGGTGTTGACAACCGAGTGCATCGTTGTTGACAAGCCAGAACCTAAAGACGGCGCACCTGCTGCTGCTGGTGCTGGCGGCGGTGACTTCGATTACTAATATTCTGTAGTCACATAAGTTTAAAAAATAGCTGCTTCCTTTGTGGAGGCGGCTGTTTTTTTGTTTTGAACTAGCTTTAAACCCTAAGTATTTTGTCTACTCAACAATTGAGCCTAAGTATACTGAACAAGAATAAACCCGGATTCCTATATCACTATTTTAGATAGAGCGCGATCCAACCTTTAAAAGTAATGTTGATGAATCTTTTAATGGTTAAAGTTTCGCGCAAGTATAAAAATAATCTTAATTATTTAAGTTCATTTTTATACAAATGCTAAACTCGCGCAAAATAAGTCAACTACAAGGCCTTATGACATATCATCCTATAGCTAATCACATTTACAAATTATTAATTCAGGAGCAAGTTATTCATAGCGAAGGAAAAATAATTTTTAATTTCCTTAACACATCTATAGAGATTAATGATAAAAGTGCTTTTGGTTATTTATTTCAAGAATGGTTAGCTGAGTGGATGAGACAAAAAGAAATTAAATTTAGAACAACATTAAATACGCAAGAATTTCCTGATTTTCTGCTTGAGCAAGATGATAATAATATTGGTTTATTAGAAATAAAAACATTTGATTACCACGCGTCAGCTAATTTTGACGTAGCGAATTTTAGAGCGTATTGTCGTTCCTTAAAAAAACAAGCTTATCGCTTAGACGCTGATTATTTAATATTTGCTTATGAATTTAAAAATTACAGATTCAAGATTCAAAATATTTGGTTAAAAAAGATTTGGGAAATTACAGGCAAATCAGATTATTATCCAGTTAAGTGCCAAGTAAAACAAAATGAAATAGTCAACATTAGACCTGTATTGTGGTATTCTTTGAGAGCTAAATACAAGCCTTTTAATTCTAGATTGCTTTTTGTAGAAGCATTGTATCAAAATCTTATGCAATATAAAAATACTAAAGATGATAGCGTTGATTGGTTAAAAGAAGTTAAAAATAACTATTTATTTCATACAGGAGCGCAAATATAAGCTAGACAAACTATTCAATTGTTTATTGCTTAAGATATAGTATATGCTCAAAACTAACCTGCGATTTTACTAGCTTGCCGTTGTTAATTCATACACTTGATTAGGTAATGAATTTAGCTTTTGTATAACTATTCTTTCACTAATTGCTTTAACAACGGGAACTACTATTGTATTTCCCAATAAATCAAACGATTTATTAATAGGCAAATTTATCTGATAATCTTCAGGAAATCCAAATAATCTTAATCCTTCTCTAATAGTTAAACATCTTAATCCTTGACCATCAACTACTGCCAATTTCTGCATATCAGTAGCCACTAAAGTTGGGGCAATATCATAAGGATTAAGAATTTCGTTAAGAGGAAAACTAAGTTTACCAACAACAATATTATATCCTTTTTGTAAATCAATTCTATATTTTCTTTTTTTAACTTGTTTACCATCTTTATTTAGCACTTCCTGAATATCTTTAGGATGTTCATACTTTAAATAACCTTTAGTAACTAAATCATCTAACATCGCTTTTAAATTTTTATTATTATAAAAAGTTGCAATTTCATCGAAGCTTAATGGTATGCCATCCATCCAATGAATGCCTTTTTCAGCAGACCATTTTTTTCTTCTTCTTTGTTTAAGCAATAAATTTAATAATTCTTTTTGTTGGGAAGTAACTTTTCCTTTTAATTCTAAATCCCAACTATGAATATTATCTTCTCCTCCTCTTTTATCTTTAATTGATTTACCATAAAGTGAATCAAGAGAATATTGCATTAATAACTTTTTAACAAAATCTGTTTGTAAGGTGGGATATCCTGTTTCTAAAATATCCAATAAAATAGACTGTTCATTATTAACAAAATCTAAAGAAATTGGAATATTTTTTGAGCCAACTATATAAATTCTTTTTCTATCTTGAGGAATTCCAAAATTTTTAGCATTTAAAACTTTCCAGGTTAATGTATAACCTAAATTCTCTAATTTTTTTAAAATAGTTGCTAAAGTTCTACCATGATCATGCTTGACTAAACCTTCAACATTTTCTAATAAAAAACCAAAAGGTGATTTATCTTTTAAAATGCGTTCGATTTCAAAAAATAAAGTTCCTCTAGTATCTAAAAACCCTTGTTTTGTTCCAGCACTACTAAAAGGTTGACAAGGAAACCCAGCTAATAGAATATCAAAGTCAGGAATTTGATGGCTATATATCTCAGTAATATCACCCCAGAGGTTATTTCCAGAAAAGTTTTCATGGTATACTCTAACTGCTGTAGGCTTAATTTCTGAAGTGAAAACACACTCACTTTGAATCCCCAAGGTTTTACAGGCTTGTTCTAAGCCCAATCGCATACCTCCAATACCTGCAAATAAATCAATAAACTTAATAGTAGTAGACATTAGCAATTAATTGTTATTGGTATAAAGTAAATAATATATTATCACAATATATTACTCAATGAATTGAACCAGTATGCAAAGACTGTGCTTCCATTAAGTGATATGTCGCATCACGAGCAATTTATAAAGTTTCACCTAATGTTTGTCCTTGAGTCAATAAACCTTAAAGCTGATCAGATGTTGTTAAATACCTTCTGTTAGTCTTTATATGTGAATATTAATTACTCTTTATGTTGGTGTGTGTAAGTATAACTTATCAGGAAATCAATTAACATTATATCGCTGTTTTCAACAAATTTATCGCACTGTTGAAAATAACAAAAGTAGCTGTTTTTATACAGCTACTTTATGACAAGTATTAAACTACCACCTGTATTTAATCCAGTCGTAAATCTCTAAGTATTCTTCTCCTGGCTGATTCCATGAGTAGTCATACTTCATACCCTGAATCGCTAGTTTTTGAAACTCTTCAGGGGACTGATACCACAAATCAATTGCCCGATTCATGGCTGATTCTAAAGCCTGGTTATCTGTCTGATAAAACACATAACCATTGCGTTTTTCTGGTGGGAGATTTTGGTCGTAGTCTCGGTCAAATACTGTATTTACCAGTCCGCCGACACCGCGCACGATGGGGACAGTACCATACTTCAAACCAATCATCTGGGTTAAACCACAGGGTTCATAATTGCTGGGGACAACAATCATATCTGCCCCTGCATAAATGAGGTGAGATAGTTCTTCATTAAAGCCCAGTTCTAAATGTACATCTGGGTTATTATTCAAAAATTCTTTTTCATGGCGGAAATGAGCGTTGATTCCTGCTTCTGTTGCAGAACCTAGTAATACAAATTGTGCTTCTTTATTCAAAGCATGATAAATTGCATGGTGGACAAGATGGACACCTTTTTGATGATCTAATCTCCCAATGTAAGCGATGATTGGTTTATCAGAAGGGCGGAGCAATAGTTGCTCACGCAAAGCTTTTTTGTTATATAGTTTTTGTTCAAAATCGTCTTCGTTATAGTTGTGGGGTATGTAACGGTCAATTTCTGGATTCCAAAAATCGTAATCAATACCGTTCAGCAGCCCTTTAAATTTCTCTCGGTGCAAATGCAAAGTATGACCTAAACCACAGCCAACTTCTGTATGTTGAGCTTCTAAGGCGTGGTTAGGCGAAACTGTGGTGACTGCATTTGAGTAAACAATTCCCCCTTTCATATAGTTCAAAGCAAAGGGGTTAAAGTCGTCTTGCAACTTGTCGGATTGGAAGTAATAAGACTCTCGATTTAAACCTGTAGCCCAGAGAGTTTTGACACCACCAATTCCTTGATGCTTAAAATTGTGGATGGTGTAGCAAACCCGTTGATGATCCATGCCATGATATTTGTAAATCTCATAGAGCATGACGGGAACTAAGCCTGTTTGCCAATCATGGCAATGGATGATGTCAGGACGCTTATTGCTTTGATGGAGAAATTCTAACGCTGCTTTGCTGAAGAAGGCAAAGCGCATATCGTCATCATCACAACCGTAATAGCAACCGCGATTGAAGAAGTTATCTTCAGAGTGGGGTTCAATGAAGAAACAGACTCGCCCATGTACCCAACCACAATACACGGTGCAGTGAATAGCCCCACCATACCAAGGCACAGACAAGTTTAAGTAAGCCTCATGTAGCCCCCAAATATGGTCGTAGCGCATACAATCATACTTGGGTAAAATCAGTTCGACGCAATTGCCCCGAATGTCTAATTCCCGACTCAAACCGTAAACGACATCCCCTAAGCCTCCTGCTTTAATTACAGGAGCGCATTCCGAGGCAATCTGTACGATGTACATCCGTAGTCCTCGCTTTACAAAAATTTATCTTACTATACATCTCAGTATATGCAAGATGTACTCATTGACAAGCGAGTGTTTGAATGATAGACGCTCATATTTACCGGAAAAGGGGATTTAGCTGACGGATGTTCAAGATTTCTTGACTTATTGAGGGTAGTAATTTAAACGCGGAGGGGCGCGGAGGTACGCGGGGAGAGTCAGTACAATTCGCAATTCGCAATTCGCAATTCGCAATTAATGCCCACGGATAAATCCGGGGGATTGAACCAAGCAAAGTTTAAAATGTTTCTATCCATAAATAAATTTAGGGGCTTGTACCATCAAGGAATAATTGGTCAATTAGAGTTTATCTTTTGCTCCTAGCATTTGTAGTATTTTTTCTGCGTTATCTAGGTCACCAACTAGACGGCGAATTGGGTGAGGCCAAACTTTGACTAGGGTTGGGGTGGCGGATACTTGATCGATTTCTGCTTGTTCTGGATTAGTTAAGACATCAATCACTTTCATTGTGTAAGGATATCCGAGCGATCGCTCTAATTGTTCATGTAAATTCTTGAGAATACGTTCTGTGTTGGCACTGTGTCCGGCGACGAACAAACGCAGAACATAGGTTTTAATTGCGGCTTTTTGTACTGCCCTAGCTGGCGGATAATATCTTGGGACTGGTTCTGAAAGGTCTAAATTGATAATTAAGTCGTGGTCTTCCCAGAGTTGGGGAAATGCAGCGCGATAAGTGGACAATACCATGCGATCGCACAACCCATCTTGCCAAGGTGCAGGCTGCCAAACTAAGTCACCTGTATCAAAAATCGCATTTAGTACAGCCTGATGTTTCATTACGACGGGGTAAGCTTCCGCAAAAGTTTTCACCTGCTGCGTTTGCGGATCTAACCAGTGGTCTATTGTGGCTGTATAACAAGGAACTAGAAAGTGGGGCGGTTCTGGTAAGTCGAGAATTTCCTGTAAAGCAGTACACAAATGCGAATGCCATCGACCTTGCTTGTTCGAGTCGATGCAGTAAATTAAATCTCCTCCCGGTGTAAATAGGGCAATTCCCTTAAATAACTGAGGTTGAAATAGTGTATCTGTAGTCAATGTCGTTAGTTCTGGGGACTGGGGACTGGGGATTGGGGATTGGGGATTGGGGCATTGGGGTAAAATTTCCTTCTTATAAACCCCTACACCCTTATACCCTTACACCCCTACACCCCTACTCTCTTAGACTCTTCCTCGAAGGAATTGAGCCATTTCGTTAGGTGTTGGTGACATTTCTAAGGCTGTTTCTTCAGTGATGCGACCGTCTTGATAGAGGTTGAGCAATGACTGATTCATAGTAATCATACCGTCAAAACCAGCTTGCTTCATCAATTCGCTAATCTCATCATACTTACCATCTTTGACCCATTCTTTGACTGCTTCTGTGTTAATCAGGACATCGTGGAAAGCTGCCCGCTTACCGTCGGTTGTCCGACACAAGCCTTGGGCAATAACTGCCACTAAAGATTCCGCCAGTGCTACTCGCATGGCATCTTGCTCTTCACCAGAATAGAGGTTCAAAATCCGTTCAATAGTTTTTACTGCACTATTGGTGTGTAGTGTTCCCATTACCAAGTGACCAGTCTGAGCCGCTTTTAAGGCTGTATTGACTGTTTCTTTGTCCCGCATTTCACCCACCAGAATCAAATCTGGATCTTCCCGCAAGGCTGCTTTTAAAGCATTGTCGAATTTCCGGGTGTGCATTCCTACTTCCCGTTGCTTAATTAAAGACTTACGGCTTTGATGGACAAATTCCACAGGGTCTTCAATGGTGATAATGTGTTTGGGCATTTCCCGATTAATGTAATCAATCATCGCTGCCATTGTTGTCGATTTACCAGAACCAGTTGGGCCAGTCACCAAAATTAAGCCTTTGTGATAGTGGCAAATATCCCGAAATATGGGAGGTAATCTCAACTGATCAATAGATAAGATTTTTAAAGGAATCAACCGCAGTACCATTGCATAGCCTTTGAGAGAGTCAAAGACGTTAATCCGTACACGGGCAAATTCATATTGAGTAGCACCATCAAATTCCAAGTGTTCTTGAAATCTTTGAATTTCTGGCTCACTCATAATCTCCCGTAACCAACTCATAAAAGTCGGTTTGTCTGTTTCGGGATAATCCGTTGGGCTAATTTCTCCTCGGCTGCGGAAGCGAGGTACTTCACCTACACCCAAGTGAATATCAGAATACCCATTATCAAAAGCTTCTTTAATCATCTCCCCTAAAGTTAGCCCCGAACTAGTAGCACTAGCCGCAGGCATTGGTGGCGGTGTTCCAGGACGATGAGCCGCCGCAGGTGCAGAACTTGGGGGTGGTGGTAGAGGTTGTCCAGCACTTCTATTAACTGATGACATATCCAAAGTTTGTGTATGTTGGCGTTGCGTCATCACGCTTGGTGGTGGCGGCGGTAGTGGCGGTGCTGGTGGCACATTCCGCGCAACAACAGGATTGGGATTCGATGGGTGCTGTGATTCTGTCATATATCTTTAAACTCTTGCGATTTAACTATTCAATGAGCAAAAAAATTGGCTGAAACCGTCTAAAGCCTCCAAGCAAGCCAATTTTAGGTGTCTGATTAGTTGGAAGCTTTTCGTAATATTTCGTTACATTTTGTTTATTATCTTTGTATAACTTATGACGTTAATTTATAAAAGAAAGAATTGTAACCTCCTATATACACTGGTTTATCCTAAGAGTTTGCTGAAAAACCTCAGTAAATATATTGTTAACCTAAAGTATTTTTTTACTCAAATATTTCTATTGAGCTAGGGTTATGAGTCTTAAATGAGAAGATTTTGTCTATGGCGACTATAAGTAGCTAGCAATTAACAGCCAAATCATCTGTAGATAATTTGTTGAGCGACCGGAGAGAATTATGAGAAGCATCGTCATTTTGTATAAGAAATGTTAAGCAAAATCTAACTCAAAAGTTGGAAACAAACTTTTTGGTCAAATGACTTTTGTCCTCTATTCCTGAAGACGGATATCGAAAGCTAGATTTATGGTGAAATGTGAACTTAACTTTACATTCATAGTTGTAAAAAATTAATTGTAAAGTTTAATAAATAAACGCTCATTTTCTCAGACTACTTTTATATACTGAAACTTCATTGAATCATTCAGTTGCTTGCCAAAAGCGAGATATTACTGAAAATAAATTTTGCTGTGTACTTAGGAGGAAACGTCATGGTTTTAGCTCAGAGTTCTAATCTCGAAAAGACCTACTCCTTGTTGATGATTAAAAGTTTTTTGATCTGGACTTTTACATTGGCAGTATGCTTGTTGGTTGTCGGATTTCCATTAGTTGTGTTAATGGCTACGGTCGGATGTTTGTTGTCAATTGTGCTGCAATCTGTAATGCCTGTTAGCGCAGTGTTACTTGTTGCGGGCGGCTTGATTATGTTGAATGTGATGGCAGTTTTGATTGCTGCTGGTGTGCTGACCTTTAAGGGTGTACATCCCAAAGAAGTTCAATGGTTAAGCTGGTTACACGGAGGAGAAGCAGAGCAGATGCAGACAACTGTATATGCGGCTTGCCCACTAACTTGCGATGTCAAAGTATAGTCATCCTGAAAAATTCGACAAAAAGCATCTGCCCGGTTCAGCCGGGTTTTTTCATGTTTGGGGAATTAGGGGTGTAGGGGTGTAGGGGTGTAGGGGTGTAGGGGTGTAGGGGTGTAGGGGTGTAGGGGTGTAGGGGAAAGAGAGACAAGATAGAGAAACTGTTATCTAATGACTATTGACTAATGACTAATGACTAATGACTATTAACTAATGACTATTGACTAATAACTATTGACTAATGACTAATCAAAAATCTATTTACATTATTTTGGGAACACGTCCAGAGGCGATTAAGCTAGCTCCGGTGATTCAGGTTTTCCAGAAATCGCCTGACTTTGATTTGCAGGTAATTTTAACTGGACAGCATCGGGAGATGGTTGAGCAAGTGATGCAGTTGTTCAACTTGAAGGCAGATTATGATTTAGAGATTATGCAGCCTCAACAGTCTCTGAGTGATATCACTTGCCGCAGTTTGCGAGGTTTAGAAAAGTTATTCCTGGAAAATAAGCCAGATTTAGTCATAGTACAAGGTGACACGACTACGGCTTTTGCCGCAACTTTAGCAGCGTTTTATCAAAAAATACCTGTTGGTCATGTCGAAGCAGGCTTAAGAACTGATGATTTATTTAATCCTTACCCAGAGGAAGCTAATCGGCGGTTAATTTCGCAACTCACCCAGTTACACTTTGCGCCGACTGCGTTGGCTGTGGAAAACTTAGAACGTTCTGGGGTTTTGGGTGAAATTCATTTGACGGGGAATACAGTTATTGATGCGCTGTTAAATGTGGCTGCAACTCAACCGGCTTGTAATGTGCCTGGTTTAGATTGGAGTTCCTACCGTACTTTGCTGGCTACTGTGCATCGTCGTGAGAATTGGGGAGAACCATTGCAAGCGATCGCCCAAGGTTTTTTACAAATCTTAAATAAGTTTCCCGATACGGCTTTGCTGTTACCCTTACACCGCAACCCCACTGTGAGAGAACCTTTGCAAGCATTGCTGGGGAATCATCCGCGAGTGTTTTTAACAGAACCTCTAGATTATGGGGAATTAGTAGGAGCAATTGGGCGATCGCATTTTCTGCTCACTGACTCCGGTGGTTTGCAAGAAGAAGCACCCAGTCTAGGAAAACCAGTCTTAGTTCTCAGAGACACCACAGAAAGACCGGAAGCTGTGGCTGCGGGTACAGCGAAACTAGTAGGGACTGCTAGTGAAACTATTGCAGCTGCTGCGGATGAGTTACTGAGTAACCGCGTAGCTTATGAAACGATGGCTAACGCAATTAATCCCTTTGGGGATGGTCATGCAGCAGAATATATCTTACAAATTGTCAAAAGATACTTTGGGGAATAGGAACTGGGGACTGGGGACTGGGGACTGGGGACTGGGGATTGGATAGTTTAGAGGGAGCAGGAGGCAGAAGTTATTCAATTTTGGTTTTTGACTTTTTCTTGCCCCATGCTATGCTTTTATCTATCCTCTCAATAAAGCACTGCGAGTTTGAGGGCCGACTACGCCATCTACACGCAAGTCGTTATTGGCTTGAAACTCCCTGACTCGTCGAGCAGTGACAGGGCCGTAATAACCAGTGGGTTCAATTCCTAGAACTTTCTGAACTTCTGATACAGCCTGACCTTTAGAGCCAAGACTCAGAGTTACAGGGCCGCCAGTGGGTGTAGTCGGTCTAGTAGGTGTTGAGGCGGTTCTAAATAAAGCACTGCGAGTTTCAGCTCCAACTACGCCATCTACACGCAATCTATTATTGGCTTGAAACTCTCTGACTCGCCGAGCAGTCACAGGCCCGTAATAACCTGTAGCGTTAATCCCTAGAACTTTCTGCACTTCTGATACAGCTTGACCTCTAGAGCCAAGACTCAGAGTTACACGACCACCAACACCGGCATTATTCATCGGTTTGGTCGGACGAGTAGCAGTAGACATATTACCCACCCATCTCGCGGATACATATCTATTCGTAGATAGGCGAGCAAAACCATTTACTGTTCCAGTGGTTGCGATTTTAGTACCGTTAGGCAAACAATCTACAACCTTAGAATTGGGGTTGGGATCTACACGCACATTAAGACAAGTGCCGTTAGTTCTGACATAAGCTCCTAAAGCTGCTGGAGCTTGAGTAATAGCTGACAAAAATACCATGCAGCCAGCTAAGGATAACCAAGCCGAAGATTTCAAGAGTTTCTGCCAATTTAAATCAAATTTGGGAAACTCATAGTCAATATATTCTGCTTGACCATTTGCCTCTTCGTTGGCAATAACCATAGAGGAATAAGCTAGATATTCCATTGGTGAACACCTTATATTTGGTAAAGATTAAAAGCTTACAGACAATATTTAGTTTTTGTATTTTTAACTACTCTACATCATAAAGCTTTTTATTGTTGGGATGGTTAAAAAATCAGAAAATTTATAAAAATCTTTGCAGAAATAATTCGCGATCGCGCTATTAAGTTGGTCGCCTATCATGGGATTCTTTATGGCAGGAACTCGGCACAATCAAATTTTTTAAGACTAATCAAAATGAGACAAAAGTCAGAAAATCTTAATTTCTCTCATCACAAAAAACTATTGTTTTCATTTCTTAGAAGTAAAAAAAACATCAGTACGAATCTGATTACCATTACGCCAAACTTCTACTTTGTCTGGACTGACTAAATAAGAGAAACTACCGTTATCTGCTTGATATTGATTTTGACCAATGTTCCAAGCTGGTATCTTGACTGACTCGTTAGTCTCTTGTTTTAACTGACCAATATAAAATAACTGACTGTTTTCTTGGCAGACTTTGACGAATGTATTCTTGGTTTCACCTTCTAAGACTGTCACACCATTACATTTTGTATCTGTCACAGGCGCAAGAGTCACGGTAATTGGTATGGCTTGGGAAGGTGAAACTGCTTGTGCTACTGGCGGTTTGGCAGTTGGTTGAGGTTTATTAACTTGATAGCCGCCAGCCGCAACGGGAGAAATTTGTGGTGAGGGAATGTTGCTAGCGATGGAAGATCCTAATAAACGCTGAGGATCAGCAGCAACTCGACCATTAGGATAAATTTCAAAATGTAGATGAGGTGCGGTACTATTTCCAGTAGATCCCATCTCAGCAATAATTTGGCCTTGTTTAACCTGTTGACCTTTGCTGACTAATAAACGACGGTTATGACCATACACTGTTACACTACCGTTATGGTGTTTAATTTCTATAGCATTGCCTAATCCCCATTCATCCCAACCTGATTTCACTACTGTTCCCGCCGCCGCCGCCACAATTGGCGTTCCAGATGCCGCAGCAATGTCGATGCCTTCATGTCGATACTTGCGGAAGCCTTGAGAAATATATCCTTTCGTTGGCCAAATTAAGTTAGCAATAGTCAGAGGTGTTTGTTGAATTGCGACTTGAGTGAAGGCGGTGGTATTAGTAATGAGTACGGTGCTTAATGCGATTAATGCCGTCAAGCCATAAGTACAGGCTTGCAAGATAATATTTTTTCTCACAAGTGTTAATCCTTGCAAATATAGTCTAGATAGTTTGTATATATTCGTTTGTTCAAGATAACACTGGAAATATCAGGATAAAATCCGTAAAATTTATTACTTTTATGGATGCTGCATATTACATAGACGGATATTCTGATGAGAAAGTGTCAGGGAAAGATAATTTGTGCAAGAATAGCAAAAAATTCTCATGGGATTGGGGATTGGGTATTGGGGATTGGGTATTGGGTATTGGGGAAATGGCAATAGCAGTAGAGACGCTGCAATGCAACGTCTCTACTGGATTGTGGTATTTCGCGTCTTTACTATCCCCTGTCACCTGTCCCCTGTCACCTGTCCCCTAAATTATTGATTAGTTAATATCAATTTTGATTCTAGATTCTCTGCTTCAGGTTCTGGCAAGCCGTACATTGACCTGTAGAGACGGTCATATTCCTTGCCAGATTTGTACCAACTGAAGTCTTGATTCATGCCGCGTTTTTGTAGTTCTTGCCATTGGGGTTTATATCGGAAACCTTCCCAGGCGCGAATCATGCAGGTGAATAGATCGAGTGGTTCATAGCGGTCAAAGCAATAGCCTGTACCAGCTTCATTCATGGGGTCATGGTGGGATACGGTGTCAACTAGTCCCCCCGTGCGGCGAACGATGGGGACGCTACCGTAGCGCAAAGCCATCATTTGGCTGATACCGCAGGGTTCAAAACGGCTAGGCATTAAGAAGGCATCTGTACCGGCGTAAATGCGTCGGGAGAGAGGATCGTTATATAACAGGTAAGTTGCCATGCGTCCGGGATAGCGCGAGGCTAATTGCCACATTTGGGTTTCGTAGTAGCGATCGCCTGTTCCCAACAAAACGAACTGAGCATCAGTATAGGCCATGAAGCGGTCTAACATTTGGATGACTAAATCCAAGCCTTTTTGTTCAACTAACCGCGTTACCATGCCAATCAAAAAGGCATTTTTGTTAACTTCTAAGCCTACTTCTTCTTGTAAAGCTATTTTGTTGGCTTTGCGTTTGTCTAAGGTGTCAGTAGTGAAGGTTTGAGTTATATATTTATCTGTAGCTGGGTCGTATACTTCCGTGTCTATACCGTTAACAATCCCAGATAATTTACTACTGATAAAGGACAGTAAACCTTCTACCTTTTCACCGTAAGCCGGGGTTTTGATTTGTTCGGCGTAGGTGGGAGAGACTGTATTTACTCTGTCAGCAAATTGGACTGCTGCGGCTAAGGTGTTGTGTCCTTGCATATACCAAGGACACCAAGTAATTTTGTCTAAATACCAACGCCAAGGGCCTTGATATGCCAAGTTATGAATTGTAAAGACTGTAGTGATATCTGGAGACTGGTTCATCCACACAGGAATCATCCCTGTATGCCAATCGTGACAGTGGATAATGTCTGGTTTCCAGTAATTCCAGCAAAATTCAGCCGCACCATTGGCAAACAAGGTAAACCGCCAGTCTTCATCATCGCCACCATAAATGCGGCGGGTATTGAAGGCAGGATGTCCAAATAAGTACAAGGGAACATCAGTACCAGGCAGAATCGCTTCGTGAACTGTAAAATCTTGGAACATGGCGTATCCCCGCCAAATTGGATCTTTGGGAATCTCCATTTTGTCTGGGAGAAAGCCGTAGTGAGGCAAGAAGATTCGGACATCATGCCCCATTTTTCTCAAGATTTTTGGTAAGGCCCCGACAACATCACCC
This sequence comes from Nostoc sp. UHCC 0870, assembly GCF_022063185.1. Taxonomy (NCBI): domain Bacteria; kingdom Bacillati; phylum Cyanobacteriota; class Cyanophyceae; order Nostocales; family Nostocaceae; genus Nostoc; species Nostoc sp. UHCC 0870. Next base: position 1,562,180 of record NZ_CP091913.1, read on the forward strand.
ATTCCGCCAACTTTTGCAATGGGTGCTGCTTCTGCTGCTACAAATAGAATCCGCATGGTAGTTTTTATTTCCCCGGTTCTTAAGATTTTTAGTTAAGTAATTACCAATTACTCATTGATCTAAACACATCTCGGAGCATCATCGTTTAAGAACCACGTTGAATCTCTGCAAAGATGACCTCTAAAATCTCTTGCGCTCCCTGTTGACGCAAAAGTGTTGCCAGTTCTATACCTAGAGCTTCGGCATCACTTGCAGCACCACTAACAGTATCATTAACTAGGTTTTGACCGTCTATGCTGGCTACTACACCTGTGAGTGTTAAATTATCACCATTTATTTCTGTATTTACCCCAATTGGTACTTGACAACCGCCTTCTAAACTCCGCAAGAAAGAGCGTTCTGCTAAACAGCGATCGCGGGTTTCGGGGTGTTCAATTGCTTTCAGTAGTGAGATTAATTCAGTATCATCAGCACGGCATTCTATCCCCAATGCACCTTGGCCGACAGCGTGCAGCGATACTTCTTTAGGGAGGACTTGGTGAACGCGATCGCCCATTCCCAAACGCTGCAACCCAGCAGCCGCTAAAATTAAACCATCATATTCGCCTGCGTCAAGTTTAGCTAGGCGTGTATTCAAATTTCCCCGCACATCTTTAAATGTCAGGTGAGGGAATTTGTTGCGTAATTGCGCTAAACGTCGCAAAGACGATGTACCAATGACTGCACCGACTGGGAGGGTATCAATTTGCTTATCTTTAAATTTTTCATGCACAACTAGCGCATCGGCGGGATTTTCTCGTTCTGTAATCGCTGCTAGTGTTAAACCTTCTGGTAAGTTAGTCGGTAAATCCTTGAGGGAATGCACAGCAAAATCAATCTCTTGATTGATCATTCCCACTTCCAATTCTTTAGTAAATAGTCCTTTATCGCCAATTTTGGCTAATGCTACATCCAGGATGTTATCGCCTTGGGTAGACATTGTATGGACTTCAAAAGCAATGTCAGGATAGCTTTTTTGCAGTTGCTCTCTTACCCAATATGTCTGAACTAGCGCAAGTTGACTTTTACGTGAACCAATACGAATTGTGCGTTTAGCGGTCGAAATAACTGAAGTCATAAAAAAATATGTCAAACCAGGCGATCATTTCACTCTCATCTAGACTACCGCAGTGGGTGACTTACAAGATGGCGATCGCCTGATTTTAGTTAAGTTTATTTTGATTTTTAGTTACATTTTTTAACAATAGTCCAAAAATTGGTTTCTGGAAAAGTTTAAAGCTTAAACATTTGATTATTGCTTGATAAATGTGGTTATGTTTGTGTTGAGAATGGTGAAAAAATTAGGGCTTAAAGCTATCACTAAACTCCAAATTGGATGATATTCACTTTCTTGATTCAGCTATTGCCATTACTTCTCTCTCAAGATAGAACTATATGCTTCTATCGCTGATATTCTTTATTGATAAAAATTTCTATATTAAGTTTTGTAAAGATTACTGAAAAACCCGTCCAAAGGCAGATGCCTTCATTAGAATTTAAACTGTGTCAAGTTATAAATAAGATTGGATAGCGACACTAGTCATTCCGGGAAAATTGCGGTTAACTTGACGTAGTAATAAATCGCGTCCTGACTTCCGTGGCTAGTGAGATTTCCTATTATATCTTCTTCAGGACGGCATTTTCCCGATTCAGTAATTTTGACGCTGTATATATTCATCAGAAAGGTGAATACCCTCATTAACACAGAGGCACAACCATGAAGGTATTTGATAATACCACAAAAAAGATTTTTCTTGCAAGCTGGGTTTGGATAAATCAACAAGAAGTAACAAAAACTCACCCCCAGCCGTTGCAAAACCCTACTTCTCCAGGCGGATGGGATCTTTTCCAACCCCTACGCCGATGGTTAGACAGTATTAAAATTAGCGATCGCCAATTCGCTCATCGCTTGTGTCAACTGATCCCTGCTCAATGTCCCTTTGAACGCGATATTAATTTATTTGGCAAAACGCTGTTTCACATTCCGCCATTATGCAAGCTCAATCCTTTGTATGAAGAAGTGGTGAGTTTGCGCTTTCGAGCCATGTGCTATCTAGCAGATGAGTGCGGTGAGGATGTAACGCAGTATTGTTAGTGCTGAGTGCTGTTAGCGGTAGCGCGGCGTTTAGCCGGTGCTGAGTTGTGAGTTAAGAGTTAAGAGTTAGGAGTTAGGGGTTAGGAGTACAAAGAGTTAGGAGTTAAATGGCTTCTAACTCTTTGTTGTTGCTAATTTTTAGTTTTTCTGGCTTGCCATTTTTGGATGGCTTCTTGAGCATCTTCGTGGACAGATGTGACTTCTGGGACTAAGGTGGCTGTGGCGATCGCAGCTGGAAAGTTACCTTGTTCAGCACGAGTTTTCGCCAAGTCTAAAATCTTTTCACTCCATTGGTTAATAGATTTCTTTGCTAAGTAGTAACCGGGTTGTCCTTTTGGTACTCTTTTGGCAACTTCAATGGCTCGATTGTAAGTGGAAGCTTGTCCTGGCTTGATTAAGGCCTGGGCGGCTTCTAAAAGGGTGGTGTTGGCGAGATATTGTTTAGCTTCTGTGCGCCATTGGGTGATTGCTGCTTGTGCTTGGGGATACAAGGCTTGGTCTTTGGGGATCAATTGTGCAGCTGCGATCGCATAATTGTACTGTTTTTGTTTAGCCCGACCTTCGGCTAAATCTAGAATCATGCGACTCCAAATCTTAATGTTCTCCTGGGCTTGGTTGTAGAGGGGTTCACCGGGTTTGATTTTCTTGGCTGTGGCGATCGCCAAGTTGAGGTCGCTAGCTTGTGTTTGTCTAAGGGACTTCTTAGCTAGGTCTAGTAAAGCTTGGTTGCGTTTTTGTGATTCAGAAATTGGCGCAATTTGGGCTGTTGATTGGTTTTTTGGTGGGTTGAGGGGCAATATTGTGGGAGGAGACTGGGAATTTGAGGCAGTTTTGATAACTGGTGTCTCATGATTAGCAGATGTAGAGGATATCTCCCTGGCTTGCAATACTCTAGCTTGATTGCGGAGCAGAACTACTGTAATTAAAGTTACTACAAGCATCGTACCTCCACCCCAAACGATAAACTGTCTCCACAATGAGGAGTCTGGTTTATTTTCAGGTAGGCGAGAAATATAAGGTTGGGGACTGTTGGGAATAAATCTAGCCCCCATCTCTTCATCGGGTGAAAGTGGTGGAGATGGCTGGTTGAAGAATTGTTCTCTAGTGTTGGAGTCAGGATCTAGATGAGAAAATTGTTGTTCATTGAATGTCAAGTTGGGAAATGATAACGGCTGGGATCTATCTTTGATAGCCGTTTCTGCACTTTGAGCTTCTCCCCACATACTCATAGGATATGAATTAGCAGCAGTGTTGGAAGAAAATTCTCCTAGTGGGGGAGATGCGAGTGCGACAGCAAAGTTTTCTTCTGGAAAAATAATTGGTTCTGCGGCGGTGGGTTCTAATGTATTGGGAATGAATGTACTAGGAATTGCGGCTCTAAATTGTAATGTATGGGTAGTAGTTTCAACTGGCGGTAAAATTGCCGGCGGTGTAGAGGGGATGACTGCGACTGGGTTTTGAGTGGGTCGCCAGTAGTGCTGAGATAATTCTGGGGTGATAATGCTGAGGTGTTTTTCTAAATCCGCCAAGCTAATCCCATAACCAGAACGCAAAGCTGCTAACAGTGCGGCAGTAAATATACCGTGACCGAGTTCTCTACTTTCTTGGGCAAATTGTTCTGGTTGGCAAGAAAAAATTGTCGCTAGTTGTAGTTCTTGGGCTAGTTCTAGGGTTTCTTGTCCAACGGGAGTATCCCCAGTTGCACCAAAAGCGCGGTTGATATCAAAGAGCAACAAGACATTCAGGTTAGCTAGTTGCAGACTCTGCATGAGCGATCGCAATTCTATCCCAGTCTCTGGGACGCGTTTGGGATCACCATCTACAGGCATTAGGTAATCTCTACCTTCGTAGTTGACCCCATAACCGCTAAAAAATAACCATATATTGTCTTGGGGTTGCCAACAAGCTGCTGCTAAATCTTCCAATAGCAGCAGAATATTTTCTTTGGTTGGATAAGTTGATCTATCGCCAATCGGTGGCGAAGTGTCACTCATCAGCAAGCATCGTTGATGTGAAAAACCTGCTTGTTGAACTAAAAAATCTTTTAGTGACTCAGCATCAGCTTGAGCGCAACTTAAAGGTTGAAATAACTGATATTGATTGATGCCTATGGCGATCGCCCAGTAGTTTGCCATCCCGCCCTTTGTAGGTTGTTGTGTGGTTGCCTAAAATTGCGGTTGGCTTTGCTGAAAAAACAAAGCTAACCTAATGTTTTATAGTCTGGGTGATTTAATCAGAGTCACCAGATTATATGTAACTTTTATTACGTAACTACTCGAAAAAACTCTCGACTTATTCAAAATACAGAACTTCGCCAGCGAGCCATAAAGTCATGACCAGAATAGGTGTTCACCAACTATCATCGATCATTCCCTTTAAACTTATTAGCCAATTTGACAGAAAAATCCGGACATTTCCCTTAATATTTTTGCTGTTGTCTCCTGTGTCTGTATGGATAGGCACAGAAGTCATTTCACCGCAGATTGTGCGAGCTTACACAGCCAGAGTAGACTTGACTATTGACCGATTACCAGATGAAGGCTACGAAGCCATACTCAGAAGAGCCGAAATGACAGCTAGAGCAGCAGCACAACGCAGCTTTGATCAAGATATTTTGGCGACAGATATTTACGTAATTGTATCTGTACAAAGTTATGGTGCGATCGCGCCAATTCTGTCTTTAGAAGTTAGCCGCAAACAATGGCGCACCCGTCCCGATACCCGTCGATGGGCGACTTATTTTAAAAGTGCGCGATCGCTCTTACGTTTTGAAGAACAAACCACCCCCAATCCCGCCGCCGCAGTGACTATTCCCACAGCCACCCCCACAACGCCTGAAATGAAGCCGACGGAATAGGTGTGTAGGGGTGTAGGGGTGTAGGGGTGTAGGGGGCAGGGGGCAGGGGGCAGGGGCAGGGGGAGTAAAACTTTTGAATTTTGAATTTTGAATTTTGAATTTTGAATTGATTTGTCCCCAATTAATTTGACTTCGGCTAGCGATCGCTTAGAATAGGAAGGTTGTCAAGAATTGCGATATCGGCTATCATGGCTGTTCCTAAGAAGAAAACATCTAAATCTAAACGAGATAAACGTCGAGCTACCTGGAGACACAAGGCTGTTGTTGAAGCACAAAAAGCTCTTTCCTTGGGTAAATCAATTTTGACGGGACGTTCTACATTTGTCTATCCTACTGCTGAAGAAGAAGGCGAAGAAGAATAAAAAAAGTGGTAATGAGTAATTGGCATAACCAAATTACCCATTACCTTTTACCCATGACTGATGATCAAATAATCACATCAAGAGTAAGCTATCTCTAGCTCTTGATTTTTTGATTTTCAACAAAGTTAATATTTACCTGTTTTCTGGGTGGAAATGAGACGCTGAGAATTGGTGAATTAGTCACAAAACTATTAACAGGATTAATGTTGATGGGACTATGCTAGGAAAATTTTTTCAGAAACCAAATCAAGAAAATAGCGAGCGCGTCCCCCCAGGACAACACTTGGCTAAGGGCTTCCCTGTGTTAACCTACGGTGCAGCACCCCAAGTTACCATAGAAGAATGGGAATTTCGGGTTTGGGGTTTGGCTAAACCTGCTGTGTTTAGTTGGTCAGATTTCATGAATCTACCTCAACACGAGTTCACCGCAGATTTTCACTGTGTCACCCGTTGGTCTAAACTTGATGTCAAGTGGATGGGGATTAAAGTTACAGATTTTATGAATCTGATTGAGGTAGATCCCAAAGCAGCCCATGTGATGGAACATTGCTATGGGGGCTACACTACAAATATTGCAATGGCGGATTTTGTTAGAGAAGAAAATTTTTTCGCCGTTAAATTATTTGATGAACCATTACCAGTAGAACATGGTGGACCGATGCGATTGGTTGTACCCCATGTCTACGCTTGGAAAAGTGCTAAATGGATTAATGGTTTAGAGTTTCTTGAACAAGAAGAACTAGGTTTTTGGGAACGCAACGGCTACCATCGGCGTGGTGAACCTTGGGCTGAAGAACGGTATAGTAATTCGTAATTCGTAATTCGTAATTCGTAATATAGACCTCTTGCAAAAGTCATAATTATAGTGTCCTTCTTTGCGTCTTTGCGCCTTTGCGCGAAACAAAACAATATTTATGCAAGAGGTGTTATCTCTGTTGGGTTGTCCTACGGTTTAACTTATAGGCTTTTAACGAATAATTAGCTTGAGAAGAGATAATTTTCCTTTATAGGGAGCGTATCGCCAATTTAAGTCTAGCCAGAAGGAGTTTTTTAAGACACTTTTGTAATGTGAAAAGGTGTCAAAACTGGCTTTACCGTGATAGCTACCAATACCGCTATCTCCTACACCACCAAATGGTAACGATGAAACGCCTACTTGCATTACTGTGTCGTTGATACATACGCCACCGGAAGAAGTTTCTTGCAAGATTTGTGCTTGCAATTTTTTGTTTTGGGAAAATAGGTATAAAGCTAGGGGTTTTGGTTGAGAATTAATTAAGGCGATCGCTTCTGTAATATCTGTATATTCTAAGACAGGTAAAATCGGCCCAAAAATCTCTTCCTGCATGACAGGATCTGTTAAGGACACATGATCGATTAATGTGGGTGAAATATAAAGTTCTTCGGGGTTACTGTCTCCGCCACTAATTATTTCACCATTTTTGAGAAACTCGGCTAGTCGTGCAAAATGTCTTGGGCTGATTATCCTAGCATAATCGGGACTGCTTGCTGGCTCGTCGCCGTAAAATTCTTTGATAGTTTTTTGGAGTGCTGTTATTAAATCTTGTTTGATTTTTTGATTAACTAAAAGATAATCAGGTGCAATACAAGTTTGTCCAGCATTGATAAATTTGCCCCAAATAATCCGTCTAGCTGTATGTTCTATATTAATATCTGTATCTACAATACATGGACTTTTACCACCTAATTCTAGTGTAACTGGTGTTAAATGTTTGGCTGCTGCCTCCATGACAATTCTTCCTACAGATGTCCCACCAGTAAAGAAGATATGATTAAATTTTTCTTGTAGTAGTTGCTGGCTGGTTTCTACACCACCTTCTACTACGGTAATATATTCTTGTGGGAAGGCATTACTAATAATTTCTGCTAATAAATTGGAAGTATGGGGAGCAAGTTCTGAAGGTTTTATAATAGTACAATTACCAGCAGCGATCGCACCTACCAAGGGTGAAATCATTAATTGGAAGGGATAATTCCAAGGACTTATGATTAAAATAATTCCTAGGGGTTCTGGATAAATTTGTGCTGAGTAATTAAAAAAATCGGTAGGAACTGCTGCTTTTTTGGGTTTAGCCCAAGTTTTGAGATGTTTAATGGCATAATTGATTTCTTTAATTACACCGATTTCTGTAGCGTAAGTTTCAAATTCTGGTTTGTGTAAATCGGCTTTTAATGCCTGAATAATTGATTTTTCATGATTAATTACTAAATCTTTGAGTTTCTTGAGTTGTTCCAGACGAAAAGTAACATTTTTGGTTTGACCAGTCTGAAAAAAATCTTTTTGCTTGCGTAAAATTTCTGGAATTGTCGATTTTGCAGATGTAATCATTTGTTTTCTAGGCGATAGTTTTGTGTGGTAATAAATTATCCTAAATTGGCTGTTAGTAAAGTGTGCTAGTGCAAGTAATCTTTTAGTATTTTAACTTCTGAATTTTGCTGTATGGCGGTTCTCGCTTTAGTAAGGTACAAGAACCCCACCCCCAACCCCCTCCCCGCAAGCAAGGAGGGGGCTATGATATACCTTATGTGATTAGGAAACGCTATAATTGATTACTGTTTAATAGGTAAACTCACAATAAAGATACTACCTTTACCTAACTCAGAATTGACAACAATACTACCGTGATGAGCCTCGACAATTCGTCGGGAAAGGTACAAACCCAAACCACTACCGGAAATTTTATGGCTACCTTGACGAAACCTTTCAAATAGGGTGGCTTGTTCTGCGGCTGGAATACCTCGGCCTGTATCGGCTATTTCTACGGTTATATAATCGGTGATTTTAGCCGTGGGTGGACTTTGACTCGAAATTTGATTTTTTAGGCGGATATTCACTGAACCAGATTCAGTAAATTTAATGGCGTTACTGATAAGGTTAGTAAATAGACGATGAAGTTCCAAGCGATCGCCTGAGACGGTGCTGGAGTCGGCTGTATAATCAAAGTCTAGATTAATTATCAAGCCTTTGGGTTGGGCTAAAGGTGTGAGTTCTCCCACTACTTCTTGAAGTAATTGACTCAAATCCACTGGCTGAAAAGCTAGAGTTTTCCGTCCTGCTTCAAAGCGATACACTTCTAATAAAGTATTTACCATCGATAGCAGGTTGATATTACTACGCGCCATAATGACGATCGCTTCCTGCATTTGGGGTGATAATGTACCTAATGCACCCTGTTGAAACAGTGTCAGCATCCTATCAGCCGCCACTAGGGGGGTACGCAAATCATGGGTCAGCCGAGAGACAAAATCTTCCCTCTGGCGGGCTATTTCATCCCGTTCATCCATGCTACGCTTTAACCGTAACAGCGATCGCACTCTGGCTAATAACTCATCGACTGTGACAGGTTTGCGGATAAAATCATCAGCACCTAAATCTAATCCTCGCGCCACATTCGGCGTATCATGGGCTGTAATTAATAGTATGGGAATGTATTGTTGTAACTGCATTTCCCCCCGAATGCGCCTAGTGACTTCATAACCATCCATTCCTGGCATCATTAAGTCTAACAGGACTAAATCACAAGGTAATGCTTGCAGTTGTGCTAATGCTGAAAAGCCATTTTCGGCGGTATTAATTATATAGCCTTCTTCCTCCAAAATGGTTTTAATTAAAAACACATTATCAGGAGAGTCATCAACAACTAGAATGTTGCCAGAGTGAGAAGTTTGTGAACTCATGAGATACCGAGAATGCGATTAGGGAATAGTTTAAGTTAGGGAACACCACAATATAAATTATCCCAAATTGGCTGTCAGTACGAATAATTTTTAATGATTTCTACTTTCTAAAAAATCTGAGCCAATAAAACTGGCTCAGATTCTTGATAATATTACTCTTCACCATTGGTGAATGTATTGATAAAAACCCAAACTACGGTGAACAATCCTTTGGGTATAGAGATATTCTACTATTCAAAAAATAATGGTGATTAAGAGAGAGCTTTATCCTTCTCCTTAATACTGCTCACACAAAACTCAATGTGAGAACGAATAGCACGTTCATAAACTATAGTCTGGTGTGTGCGTACCCCAATAGGTTGATAGACCAAGGTAATTTCTGGAAATTCACACCAAGACATCAAAAAAACATCTTTAGCTGGAGTAATAATTTCATAATTATTCTCCTGTCTTTTCTTTTTGACCTTACAATTGTTGAGTTTTAACTTTTCTCTAAATAGCTGTTCAAAAACCGGAATCAACTGTGAATCATTTTCCATTGTTTATCACGTTTAAACTTATTATTTAGGCAAAATTATATTTACCGTCGAGTCGGCTACTGTAGTTTTATGTTGTACAGGTTGTGTGTGGAATAATATTTCGAGCCATAATCAAATTATACCTTAGTAGGTACAAAAAAACAGGTCTATTTTGAGTTGCAGTCAATAGCAAGCAAAATAATTGACAATAAGTTAACCTTATCTAAAATTAAGTTAATCTTATCTTAAATTTTTTTATCGAAATATGTCATTCAATAACTGATAACACAGATTTTGGCAATAATTTATCTTTAAACCACACAATTCTTGCCGGAACATCATCTAACTTAATACCTGCTTTTTCTAAATTTAACCTTTCAGAAATAGCCAAAATCAAATTATCACAACCAGAGCGGCGCACCTGGTAAAATTTCTTTTGTAAATATTCTGGTCGCCAATAGCCCACAATTTCTAATAAAAATTCCCGTCCATCAGGATGCACTAGCCGAAAATCGGGAATCATCACACTCCCTGGAATGGGAATCAAATCCACTTCCCGTTCTAATATCCAGTCTGTTTTTAAGGCATCCCATTTATCAGCAAAGGATGCTTCTAGCATACTATCGTAGGGTTTACCTTTAGAGTAGTGGGAAACTAAACCACATTCTGAATTGAGGGTAAATCGGCCTGTTCTCCAAGTATCTGTGTAGGCATCACGGGTTTGTAATGTGGCGGCAAGACTCCATTTGGTAACATGGAGTAAGGCGGGAATCAGTTTAGCGATCGCTAACCCATAACGCGTACTAGGCGTAAATAAACTGGTAGGGCCATCTACTGTAATTGTAAACCCGTGGTCAGCATCACCCTCAATATAAGCCATGAGTTGAAACAATTTAAGATAGCGAAATAACAGCTTATATTCTCCTGGCACATTGCGATGAGCATTTAAAATTAGTTTACTGGCTTTATAAAATATCCCTTGCACTTGAGATAAATTATAGCGATTGATTAAATCGACCCCTGTTGGTGTATCCAAGTTGGTTAAAATTTTATTTTCCACCAAATCAGCATAGATACCATCACGCACTTGCTCAGGTAATACCTCTCGTTCTAATTCTTGACTTAATTCATCAGCAATTTTCACTAAAGTGATTTGGGTTGATTCGCGACTAGGCGCAGATTTTGCAGCCAAAGCAAACACCCGTTCTCTTAACATTGGTGGTTCTAGGGGACTGACTACTTCAAAGGTGCAAAAATTGCTTTTAATAATGTAAGCTAACCCTCGTTTGACTCGATAATCAGTAGCATCACCTTCTAACCCTAAAAGTTGACGCTCAAGTTCACCTTGAGTTTTACCTAATGTTGACTGAAAACAATTAATTAATTCATTTGCTAACTCTAAATTTTTATTATCTATCTTCAGTCTCTTGGGAATTATTTCTTCTCCGTTTAGGCGATGGCTTAGTAGGTCTGTTGGTAGCATTTCCCTGGTTATTTTTATCTGGTGAATTATCGACTACATAATTGATATCTAATTGTTCCGCAGCTTTAGCAACATTTGGCTGACCACTACCATAAACAACTTTTAAGTTCGCTTTTTTATCCTCACCGCGCCGCCGTGCTGAAGTATTTTCTTCGCTCGTATCTTCTGCTATTACTTCATAGAGGATTGCTTGTTTATTGGGAGTATTTCCTTTGCGTAAAATTCTCCCTAAGCGTTGAATATATTCTCTAGTTGAGCCAGTCCCAGATAGAATAATTGCTATAGAAGCAGCCGGAACATCAACCCCTTCATTCAACACATGGGAAGCCACCAAAGTATTATATTCACCTTCCCGAAATTTAGTTAATATTTCATGTCTTTCTTTGACTGGTGTTTGATGAGTAATGGCGGGAATTAATAAATCTTGAGAAATTTTATAAACCGTGGCATTATCAGCAGTAAAAATTAACAATCGTTCCGGGTAATGTTTGGCGAGCAAATTAGCTAAAATGCGTAACTTGCCATCAGTACCAAGAGCGATTTCTTTAGCTTCTCGGTGCGCTAACATAGCTCTACGCCCAGATTGCGATCGCGCACTCATCTGCACAAACATCTGCCAACCTTGTATACTCCCCAAGGAAACCTTAGCTTGGCGTAGAAAATCATTGCGAATTTGAATTAAATTGTTGTATCTTTCGCGCTCATGCTGTGATAGCTTCACCTTAATTTGGACTATTTCATGTTCAGCTAAAGCCTTCCCTGCTAAATCTTCAGCACGTTTGCGATAGACTTCTGGCCCAATCAAAATATTTAAATCTGCGTGTTTCCCATCGGTGCGTTCTGGGGTAGCCGATAGTCCTAAACGATAGGGTGCGATCGCATATTCGGCAATCACTCGGTTAAAATCTGTAGGTAAGTGATGACACTCATCAAACACAATCAAAGCATACTTATTCCCCAAAGCTTCGGCGTGAATAGCTGCACTGTCATAGGTGGCTACCAAAATCGCCGTCCTATCCCGTGAACCACCCCCCAGTAACCCCACCTCCGCATCAGGAAACGCCGATACCAAATGAGCATACCACTGGTGCATTAAATCTAAGGTTGGCACAACAATTAACGTTGTCCGTGGTGTCGCCTGCATCGCCATCTGGGCTAAATAAGTCTTTCCCGCCGCCGTAGGTAGCACCACAACCCCCTGTCTTCCCGCTAGTTTCCAAGCTGCTAAAGCTTCACTCTGATGGGGGTAGGGTTGCATTTCTAAACTCGCAACTAAATCTACAGGGTAAAATTCTTTGGCTTCATCGATGAAATAAATGTCTTCAGCTTGCAGTGTTTCCACTACAGTACGATATTTTATCCCTGGAATGCGGAATTTTTCTACCCTATCATCCCAAGTGGCATAGTCCATCCAAGCTTTACTCCGTGGTGGTGGATGTAAAATTAGTGTACCGCGATCAAACGTTAAGGTGGGAGTACGAGGCATAAATCAATTCAAAATTCAAAATTCAAAATTCAAAATTAAATAACTGGGGATTGGGGATTGGGGGAATTGTAGCAAACTCAGACTAAATGCTTAATCCTATCTTGGAAAAGGGAATGGGGTATATTCCTTTTTTATTTAATGCAAAATCGCACACTTTAATAAAATGAGACATTTAAATATATGAATTTTGATTATGACTTATTTGTAATTGGTGCTGGTTCTGGGGGTTTGGCGGCTTCTAAACGTGCAGCTAGCTATGGAGCAAAAGTAGCGATCGCAGAATATGATTTAGTCGGCGGAACTTGTGTGATTCGGGGTTGTATTCCGAAAAAATTGATGGTTTACGGCTCTCATTTTCCCGCGCTGTTTCAAGATGCAGCCGGCTATGGTTGGCAATTAGATAATTTTTTATTGGACTGGGAGCATTTTATTACATCAATTGATCAAGAAGTTAGGCGACTATCACAAGTACATATCAGTTTGCTCGAAAAAGCAGGCGTAGAACTGATAGCCGGTCACGCTAAATTTTTAGATCCCCACACCATAGAAGTTAATGACCGCAAAATTACAGCCGATAAAATTTTAATCGCTGTTGGTGGAAGACCTGCTAAACCAGATTTACCAGGGATAGAATACAGTATTACCTCCAATGAAATATTTCATTTAACAGCACAACCAAAACACATCGCCATTATTGGTGCTGGTTATATCGGTACAGAATTTGCCTGTATCATGCGCGGTTTGGGATCTGAGGTCACACAGATTAACCGTAATCACCTCATTCTAAAAGGATTTGATGAAGATATCCGCACAGCCATTCAAGAAGGCATGAGCAATCACGGGATTAACATTATCCAAAATACCGAGGTGACAGCCATTGCACAAGTTCCAGAAGGCTTGAAGTTGAATTTATCTGGAGACGGACAAGAACCCATCATTGCTGATGTCTGTTTGGTGGCTACAGGTCGAGATCCCAACGTAGAAGGACTCGGTTTACAAAACGCTGGGGTTGATGTTGTTCCCAGTTCTGTAGAATCAGGATACTGCACTACTTGTGCGATCGCAGTCGATGAATATAGTCAAACCAATCAACCCAACATTTTTGCTGTCGGTGATGTCACCGATCGCTTAAATTTAACTCCTGTCGCCATTGGTGAAGGTCGTGCTTTTGCTGACAGTGAATTTGGCAACAATCGCCGCGAATTTAGCCATGAAACCGTACCCACCGCCGTATTTTCCAACCCAGAAGCCGCTACAGTTGGTTGGTCAGAAACCCAAGCACGGGAAAAACTGGGTGAAGCAGTGACAATTTATCGCACTAGTTTTCGTCCCCTGTACCACAGTTTGACAGGTAAACAAGAACGCATAATGATGAAATTGGTGGTAGATACTAACACCAACAAAGTTCTAGGCGCGCACATGGTCGGTGAAAATGCTGCCGAAATTATCCAAGGTGTTGCGATCGCTGTCAAAATGGGTGCAACCAAACAAGACTTTGATGACACCGTAGGTATTCACCCCTCCGCCGCCGAAGAATTTGTCACTATGCGATAGGTCAAGTCGCTTCGCTCCAATTCAAAATTCAAAATTCAAAATTCAAAATAGAAGATAATCAATGGGGGCTTGTACCCAGAATTAATTAATTCAAAATTATTCTTACTCTTCCTAACAGAATTTTGAATTCAAAAAAGGTCAATAGTCATTCCCCTGTCACCTGTCACCTGTCACCTTCCCCCTGTCCCCTTCCCCAATGTCTAACCAGTATATCTACCTGCACGGTTTTGCTTCTAGTCCTAAATCTAACAAAGCCCAAGATATCAGCGATCGCTTTGCTAAAATTCAAATCCCCCTAAAAATTCCTGATCTGAATGCTGGTGACTTTTCAGAGTTAACAATCTCACGTCAAATTAAACAAGTAGCAGCAGCATTTGCTAATGACTCTGTACCTATAACCCTAATTGGTTCTAGTTTGGGGGGCTTGACTGCTGCCCACATAGCACAGCAATATTTACAAGTAGAACGCCTAGTATTACTAGCACCAGCTTTTGAGTTTTTATCCCATTGGTTGCCCAAGTTAGGCGATGAAGCAATACAGCGTTGGCAACAAGAACAGTACATCATGGTTCATCACTATGGTGAAGAGCGATCGCTGCCTTTAAGTTACAATTTTGTGACAGATGCAACTAAATACTCCCAAACCCAATTATAACGCCCAATTCCCACGTTGATTTTGCATGGTAAACAAGATGAAGTCATCCCTATTACCGCCAGTCGCTATTTTATGCGATCGCGTCCTTGGGTAGAATTAGTAGAACTAGATAGCGATCACGCACTAGGTAATGTTACAGAAGCAATTTGGCAAGCAATTCAACAATTTTGTCAGTTATCTGGGGGATAGGAGACAGGGGACAGGGGACAGGTGACAGGTGACAGGTGACAGGTGACAGGTGACAGGGGACAGGGTAGATTATATTTTCTATGCCCCATGACTAATGACTATTGACTATTAACTATTGACTATTAACTAAAAATATGCTTCCTTTTATTCGTTCAGATTTAGCACAATTTAACGCTTACAAACCACACCCTAGTAGCGATACAGGCGCAGCAGTTCCTACTCAGTTAGATCGCCTAGATACCAATGAAAGCCCCTATGATTTGCCGCCTGAGTTAAAACAAAAGCTGGCTTGGACTTATCAAGAGATCATCGAAACAAATCGTTATCCTGATGGTGGACATGGGGCGATCAAAAATGCGATCGCTGAATATGTCAATGAATCGGCTGGTGTTTCTACATCACTATTTACTGCTGACAATATCTCTGTGGGTAATGGTTCAGATGAACTAATCCGTTCTTTATTAATTGCCACCTGTCTACAAGGAGAAGGTGCAGTTCTTGTTGCTAATCCCACCTTTTCCATGTATGGGATTCTAGCAAAAACTTTAGGTATTCCTGTCGTAACAGTTGCTAGAAATCCTAACAACTTTGAAATTGATTTAACCGCCGCCCAATCAGCTATCGAACAAACTCAAAATCCTCCCATTCGGGTCGTGTTCGTTGTTCATCCCAATTCCCCCACAGCTAATCCTTTAACTATCAATGAATTGACTTGGTTAAAAAGTCTGAGTGAGCAGGTGTTGGTAGTCATTGACGAAGCTTATTTTGAATTTAGCCAAACAACTTTGGCAAGTGAGTTAGCACAGCATCCCAACTGGGTGATTTTACGTACCTTTTCTAAAGCTTTCCGTTTAGCAGCAATGCGTGTAGGTTATTGTATAGCTCATCCAGAAGCGATCGCTATCCTAGAAAAAGTCCGCTTACCCTACAATTTACCTAGTTTTTCCCTTGCAGCCGCACTCATGGCTTTACAAAATCGTCACATCTTGCTGGAATCAATTCCGCAAACGCTGCATGAACGTAACAAAATGACTACAGCTTTATCTCAAAACCCAGCCTTACAAGTTATAGAAAGTGCCGCTAATTTTATTTTTGTGCGTCTTCAACCAAATAATGATGACTCACAAAATACAGCTTTAAAAAATCTTCATCAACAACTCAAAAACCAAGGTACTCTTATCCGTGAAATTAGCGGAGGACTACGAATTACTATCGGTACACCTGAAGAAAACCTACGCACGCTAAACCGAATACAAGCAGCTTTAGTTAACAAAGTATAGGGGTTTAAGTCCCCGGCTTCTATCAAGCCGCAAGTGTTGTGGCTCTTTTTAAATCCCCGTTACCACACGTAATTGCGTAAAGCCTGCGGCATAGCTCCGCTTAGAGCGTAGCGGGACGTTAGTCCATTGTGAATTGCGAATTGCGAATTGGTTTAAATGTCTCTATTACCCCAACGGCGTACTATTCCCGCCGTTTGCGGTAACACTCCCACCAATAAAGCAAAAGCAACATCTGGTAAATTAGCAACCATTTCCTGGGGAAAATATTGTTCAAACTGATCCAGAATTTTTTGCACTCGCTGCTGAGGAACTGGATTTTCTGTAATTTGTTTGATTAACCTAATCCACTGTCGCCTGATTAAATAAGCTTTTTGCCGCTCTTCATAAGATTCTGGTGTCAGTAAAGATAGATTTCCTATAGGGATAACCATGTGGCAATCAGCATCATAATCACCGCCAACTGCTGCTCCTGGCCCAGCAAATTCAGCATGATAGCGTTTGAAGAGGATTAACCCATTCCGCCTACGACTATTGACTATAAAAACTTGTCCACTGTGCAAAAATGTCAGAACATCCGAACTGTACGTTTGCTCAGTTCCATCTGGCATGACAAAACTGTCAAGGCAACTTGTGTCAGAGTAGTACGTTGATACCATAGTAGCTTGATAGCGGCGGGTTTTTTCGCTATCCATGTTTACTAAAACTTTTGAATAGTTTAATTTTGGGAATCCAGGGTGGATAAGTTTGATTAAATCTCCACCTTTTTTTTGCTCTTTCTTTTTAACCAGAATTGTTTAGTCAATTTTAACTAAAATTTAAAGCAAGATATATGAGCTTTGCCATTAAGTGATCACATTCTATGTGATTTAACTACATTTGTCTGCCAATTAATTGCTAAAACATTTAAAGTTTTTATGAAGATAAATATCTTCATTAATAAGGTTCTATGAGGAGATTAATTTACTTTCAAAGTAATTTTACTGATGAGACAATTATAGTCTAAATTTTTCGTTTGGTAATATTTAAGGTAAAGTGTTGAGATTTCATACAATCAACATGATATGGATAAATAAATATATTTCTTTTTATAAATTTTTTTTAAAGGCTAAGTAAAAATAGGTTTATAAAAATTTTAGATGAAATTTTAACTAAAACTAATATGCTTAGATCCTCTCAAAACTACTGCTATGATTGGAAATGCGATGCTCAAAGCTAATATTTGAAAGAATAGCAATTGAGTAAATAGTAGATCCAGGGTATGCACCCATTTTGTTTGACCAAAATCTTAAGGTATCGCTGAAAATATTTCTGATCGGAAAATCAAGTATGTAGTTTGAGTATTTAGGTAATTACTTATTTGTATCTGCTGTCATAGATTCTGGGTTTAAGCCACAAAACTATTCATTGATAAAGACCAAAAAACTTACTAGACCAAGGGGAGTGTTAGCAACCTATTTACCGCCCAAAAAAGAATATTCAGATAATGGCATCTAATTGTAGATGTTTATGCAATAAAATCTGCCGTGATTGCCTAAATAAGAATATATTCAAGTTAGATTCTACTGTCTGTACCTTATATCCCAATTTGAAATAGAGCTGCCGCGCTTGATAATTATTTTCCAAAACATGAAGATATAGATTATCGAATCCCCATTCCCGCGAAACCTGTTCACAGCTAGTGAGTAATTGTGATGCCACACCATGCCTGCGGTATTCTGGGTGAACTGCTAAGTTAGATAAATAAAGGAAACTCCTACCAACTTGTGTCCAAGGATCACTGAAACGCACACCCATTTCGACAGTCCCTACTAATTGATGCGCTGCATTAGCATGAGTATTGACGGAAACCAAACAAATGTGATGAGGCGATGAAGATAAAAGGCGATGTTTGAGGTCTTCATAAATACCTAAACGTAGTAAAGGGAAAGCCCATCCCCAAAAACCATTTTGGGAATGAAAACTTTCTGCAATAATTTGGGCAACACCCCTCAAATCAGCAGATGTAGCAGCCCGAATTTGGAAGTGATGGGAACTTTGTTCAGCAGATGCTGTGACTTGTTGTTGGTGGGATGGGTCAGAAAACCAGTATGTCAAGGCTAGTTTAGTATTAATGTTTTTTAACGAAAATCTTCTCAATTATCCTAAAACACTGACAGTAAGTCGGCGGATATAATTCCAGGTTATTGGTTTACTCTCTATGAGGAAGGCCGTCAGGTGTTCTCGTAGAAGAGGTTAACGCCAACAGGGGGAGTCTACAGTCCTATGGTGCTGCTGCTAAGGGAACAAAATCAAGCTATAACTCCATAGAAAAAATTAACCCAGTAAGAGTATAGTAGCCTAACACATTAGTGTGCTTGTTAAGATCATCAGAAATAGTACAAAAAGGCAAAAATAGAAAGTCATTTCCAGAAAATTCATCTCATCACTTCCCTGACAGGTGAGTGATAACCTGATTTCAGTTTTAGCTAAATCTTTCTGAAAGCTATATGGGCGAGGTATATTAGTTTAACAGTATACGTACTTTTAAAAATGACTTTAGTAATATTACTAGTTATTCTAGGAGTAGCATAAATAAAATTTACTTAAAAGTGTTAGTGCGACTGTAACAACGGGAAAACTGAAGAAGTAGCTTCATGCGGTTTTTTAACTAAGCTTGATTGCTGCCCATAGTATTTTGATGGTTATTACTGGAGGTGAGGCAATATTTGAACAGTCAGAATCAAATCTGTAGCACAATCACTGATAATGAGACTAACTGCACTGCCCTAGCGGCAATGGCAATCCTGACAAGCCGTTGAAGTTAATTACTGTGAATAGTTCCATATTCAGCATTCATATAGCCACATAGCTTTATTGGTGGCAATGCTCTGTTCTCAACTGACTCAGAAATATTCTTACCTGATTCAGATTATCCTTTATCCGACTGCCGTTACAGCAGGAAAGCGGTGCATGAAATCCCAAGTAAACAGTAAGCCTAAAATTTTGGTTGTTGATGATGAACCAGACAACCTTGACTTGCTTTACCGCACCTTCTATCGCGACTACAAGGTGCTGAGGGCAACATCTGGCCCTGCGGCACTGGATCTGCTGGCGCAAGAGGGAGAGGTGGCAGTAATTATCTCTGATCAGCGTATGCCGATCATGAGTGGTACAGAATTTTTAAGCCTCACGGCAACTCAATATCCAGATATTATTCGGATTATTTTAACTGGCTACACTGATGTCGAAGACTTAGTGGAAGCAATTAATGCTGGTAAAGTATTCAAATATGTTACTAAACCCTGGGAAGCGGAAGAACTCAAAGCAGTAGTTCGTCAAGCCCTTGATACTCATAATGTCCTGAAAGCTCGTACCCGTGAATTAACCCGCACGTTGCGCCAGGAATCGCTACTGAACTCCGTTACTAACACAATTCGCAGTGCCTTAGATTATCGACAAATTTTACAAGCAATTGTCGATACAGTTGGTCATATGCTGGAGGTGGATGTTTGTCTATTACGTCCCTTTCAAGATGAACAATTAGTAGACGAAGGATTTATTTATCAAAAAACAGCTTCAGAACAAGCTCAGACACAGCTTCGTAACGAGAAAACAGCAGCACCAATCAATCATCCTTCCCCTCCACCGCTTCTAGCCCAGACGCTTTGGGAAACTCGTGAGGTGCAGGTGATTAATGATGTAGTAGATGATGAGCGTATTTATGGAGATACTTCTGAACTACAAAACAGAGCAAAGGCTTTTGAGGCTGCTAATATCTCCTCTAGTCTAGTTGTACCCCTGCTTTGGCAACAGCAATTGATGGCGGTGCTAGCACTGCACCAGTGTCACCAAGGGCGAATTTGGGGAGAAGAGGAGGTACAGCTAGTTTTAATGGTGGCAGATCAAGCAGCTCTTGCTTTATCTCAAGCATACGCCTATGAGCAAGTACGCGCCCTAGCTAAACGAGAAGCTTTAATTAATACAATTACTACAGCGATTCGTTCTAGTTTGAATCCTCAAGATATCTTTGCAGCCATTACTCAACAACTAGGACAGGCTTTACAAGTAGACGGCTGCGTTTTATCTTTGTGGGCAGAGGAAGATGAGTATGTGCAATGTGTAGGATTATATGATAGTTCTCAGCATTTAGAAGATTCTCTCTCAGTCATCAAACCCAGAGAATTAACAATACAAGAATCACCAAAATCCCAAGCCCCAATTCGGGAAAATCCGATTCTGCAAGAAATAATACGGACACATGAGCCTGTAGTGATTTCTGACTTAAATCATTCTTTCTCAGAAATTCAAGGGTTTGATTTACTAGGGAAACAGCCAGCCCGATCGCTGATGGTAGTTCCTTTAGTAGCTGATGATAAATGTATCGGTAGTATTACCCTGCGAGAAGGTAGTAAAGCTAGACGGTGGCTATCATCAGATATTGAGTTAGCAAAAACTGTAGCAGCACAAGCGGCGATCGCAGTACAGCAATCACGCCTCTACGAAAAAACCCGTGAGCAAGCTGAACGCCTATTAGAACTAGATAAACAAAAAACCGAGTTTTTTCAAAACATTTCCCATGAATTTCGCACCCCCATCACCTTAATTCAAGGGCCGTTAGAGTCAGCAGTGAGTTCAGGCGAGGGGTTATCCTATGACCAAAGTGCGATCGCTTTGCGGAACTCTCGCCGTTTACTGAGACTAGTCAACCAACTACTGGATTTACAACGCCTAGACGCGGGGAGAATGCAGCCGAGTTTCCGTCCTAGCGATTTAGTTGAATTTGTCAGCCAAATTGTGGAGTCCTTTCGTCCCTACTGTGAAAAAAAGTCACTACATCTGGTCACTGACTTGAGCCAATGTCCTACGGTGTATTTAGACATGGAAAAATTTGACAAGGTACTTTATAACCTGCTGTCAAATGCCATGAAGTTTACTCCTGAAGGTGGCACAATCAGCGTTAAACTGAGAACTGCACAGAATCAATGCTTACTACAGGTACAAGATACAGGCATTGGTATTGTGCAAGAGCAGATTCCTTATCTGTTTGAGCGATTTCGTCAAGCTGAAGGTTCAGCAAATCGTTCTTATGAAGGTAGTGGACTCGGTTTAGCTTTAGTAAAAGAATTAGTAGAAATACATGGTGGCAAAGTCACAGTTGAATCAGTCTATGGTCAAGGTACTACCTTTAAACTTTGGCTTTTAGCCGGCAATGCTCACTTACCCCCACAGCAAGTATCTGATACCCCTGTAGAAGTTAATACCAGCCGCGCTAGTGTGGAGTTAGCAGACTTAGAACTGGTAGAATCAACTGCCGACAACACAGAGAGCATTGACTTCACACTATCTACATTAGGGGAAAACCCCCAAACAACTACAACATCTAGTGATAACTCGCACCACTCTATCCTAGTGGTAGACGACAACCCAGATTTGCGAACCTATGTGTCTGATATCCTGCGGCGCAGTGGTTATCAAGTTCAGACAGCGCGTAACGGTTATGAAGGGTTTGGGAAAGCGCAAGCGATCGCTCCTAACTTGATTGTCACTGATTTGATGATGCCGATGGTGACGGGACTGGAGATGATTCGGATGATTCGGAGTGAAGAAAAGCTCAAAGGTATCCCAATTATCTTACTCACAGCCAAAGTTGATGAGGAAACCCGCATCGAAGGTACAGAACATGGAGCAGATGCGTATTTAGCAAAACCATTTAATGACCGGGAACTTCTAGCGGAAGTTCGCAATCTTCTAGCTTTGAAGGCAAACGAACGTAGGGTTTTGGAGCTAAACACTTATCTTACAGAGTCAGTCTTGAAACGCTTTTTACCGCCGTCTTTAGTATCCAAAGCGGCTGCGGGTACTTTGAGTTTAGATTTACGACCAGAACCACGCTTAATTACAGTTTTGTTTAGCGATATTGTGGGGTTTACTCAGTTAGCCAATACTCTTAGATCCCGACGCGTGGCAGAATTGCTGAATGAATATTTAGAAGTCATGACTAAAGGAGTGTTTGATAACGGTGGCACGGTAGATAAATTTATGGGAGATGCTATTTTAGCTTTGTATGGTGCGCCAGAAGAACTGACACCTAATGAACAGGTGCGTCGAGCCATTAATACAGCTAGAGCAATGCAAAAGTCATTGGTGCAGTTGAATCAGAAGTGGTACAACCAAGGTATATTTGATGCCGATAACCCAACTGGGGTACAATTTCGCTGTGGTATTCACCAAGGTACGGCAGTTGTAGGTATGTTTGGTAGTGCCGAACGAGCAGATTATACTGCGATCGGCCCGAGTGTGAATATTGCTGCTAGATTACAAGCTGCTACCGTTCCCGGTACTATTTTAGTTTCTGCGGCTGTCGCTGATTATTTACAAGACGAAGAAATTACGAAAGGTAGTCCGCTAAAACTCAAAGGAGTTGATGAAACAGTTTTGACTTTTGTGGTGAAACCAGAAGTAATGGTAAATCGTTAAGGATTACAGCACGGAATAATATCTAGTGTCAAATGCCACATGACAATATCGGTTGCGGATAAAAATCCTATTTCAGCCACAGTCTGGCGGCGACATCAAGATCCTCCAGGTTTGTGGATTGCTGTAGCTATAGGTTCAGTTTCTCTACATTTGCTAGCTTTTTGGTTAATGCGATCGCCTAATGGTTTTAGACCTTGGTTTCCACAACAAAGCCAAGCTGTTGTTCCTATTGAGTTGGTAGAAATTTCACCCCAGGAATCAACAACTAAACCACCAACACCTCAAGCACCAAAAACTACACCAGAAACAGCACCACCCACATCTACAAATCAAGATGATCGGGGGCTAGATTTTGGTGGTAGTATTCAGCAGGAAAACAGTAGCAATGCGCCTCAACCTGATACACAAGTCTTTGCTGAAGAAAAATCTCCTCAACCAGAACCAACCTCTACACCAACTCCTACACCTCAACCAGAACCGACCTCTACACCAACCCCAGAACCTACACAGCAAAATCCTACAGTTCCCTTGGGTGAACGTCCTTGGGAACGTCGTCAAGATATTGAATTAGGTAAGGGAACACCATTACCATCAGATAATCCAAATGTTACACCAGAACAAATTGCCGAGTCGGGAGATGTAGAAGATCAAACGCCACGCACTCTAGACGAAGAAACTGCAAATACTTCTAGTCAAGATCCTTCAACCACTCCCAATGAAGAAACTCCTAGCAATTCCAGTGATAATAGTTCTAATTCTGCTGGAGAACCTGCAAATAATTCTAATGTAGATACTGCTAGCAATTCCAGTCAGGATAGTTCATCTAACGCTGAAACTACAAATACTCCTGCTGCGGAAAATTCACCTAATCAAACTGCTAGCGGATCTATCGCGACTTTAGTCCCTCTAGGGGAAAATGAAGTGCGCCAACTCATCGAGCAGAGGATAATTGGAGATAATGACCTTCCTGATGTTTTGTCTATATACCAGGGAAGCAACTCCAAAACTTTAGAGTCTAGCTATCTTCCTAGTGATACAGCACTTCAACCTGCAAAGTTGCTAGCGAGTTTAGTAGTTGATCAAAATGGTAAGTTCCAACAAGCTGTAGTGCTAGAAATAGAACCAGCAGGATTAGCAGGTAACAAAAGTTTATATGAGCAAGTGGTCACTGATTTGTTCAGAAACGAAAACTTTATCCCA
The DNA here is from genome assembly GCF_022063185.1 of Nostoc sp. UHCC 0870. Lineage (NCBI taxonomy): Bacteria > Bacillati > Cyanobacteriota > Cyanophyceae > Nostocales > Nostocaceae > Nostoc > Nostoc sp. UHCC 0870. Next base: position 1,586,053 of record NZ_CP091913.1, read on the forward strand.
GGTCAAAATCGTGATGGTACAAAACCAGAAGTGAGTAATTCTTTTATATGGGTTACTATTGAGCCTGTGAAAAATAATTAGATACTTGAATTTCTGATAAAACTGTGCTACTCTAACATAGTTGGAAATTTGCGGGCGTAGTTTAGTGGTAAAACTATAGCCTTCCAAGCTATTAATGCGGGTTCGATTCCCGCCGCCCGCTTAAAACATTAAACCCTTGTGAGGTAAGTCTTGCAAGGGTTTTTTTGTGTTTATCGAATAGCGGGACTTAAACTGCGATCGCTCCTACCCAATCAATGTAAGCGAGAGAGGGGGCGATCGTCTAATCACATATTTTGAAGCTAGGTTTTTTTGCTGAGTCATCTATCAATCACAAATCGCTAACTGATTTTCATCCATTGGCTAGAAGCAGACACTAGCAAAAATCTTTACCGTGGAGTTATGTGCTTCAATATAAGGAAACGAGCCGATGGTTCCTATTCGAGATAATAATCCGATCACAATTACGCCTTATGTAACTTTTGGACTAATTGCGGTGAATGTTCTGGTGTTTCTTTATGAAGCTAGTCTTCCGCCGCAAGCATTAAACGGGTTTTTACACTTAGCGGCTGTAGTCCCCCGTGAACTGAGTTTAAGTTTTGCTGGGGTTGCTATAAATCAGCCTGTACCAGAGTGGGCGACATTAATTAGTTCGCAATTCTTGCATGGTGGTTTGTTACACCTAGCGGGTAATATGTTGTTTCTCTGGATTTTTGGTAATAATGTAGAAGAAAAATTAGGTCACGCCAAGTATCTGCTGTTTTATCTGTCCTGTGGTGTTTTAGCTTCCTTAGCTCAATGGTTCTTCGCTCAAGATTCTAACATTCCTTCCTTGGGTGCTAGTGGTGCGATCGCCGGTGTGATGGGTGCATACATTCTCCGCTTCCCCCAAGCTGAAGTTATTGGTGTTGTCCCTCTGGGGTTGTTTTTCCCAACTTTCCGCGTTCCTGCATATTTCTTTTTAGGATTTTGGTTTCTCCAACAATCTTTCTATGGACTAGCTAGCTTGGAAACCCGTACTAATATCGGTATGGAAGGCGGTGGAATTGCTTATTGGGCTCATGCAGGCGGTTTTATCTTTGGCGCAATTCTTGGCCCCCTGTTGGGCTTATTTAGTGATAAACCACAGGAAGAATCTTCTTGGTAGGGTTAAAAGTCTTTTGGCCAAGGTGCGGTGGGTAGGTCAGAATCATCTGAAGCATTTTCTAACTTATCTATTGATGACTCATTTGGTGGCAAAGATTTTTTAGCTGAAGGATTTTCTAACTTATCAATTGCTGCCAATACTTCTGATGCAGATTGATAACGCTGTTTGTAATCATCCCGCACCATTTTACTGAGAATTTGCGCGAAACCATTGCTCACTAGTGCCTTATCAATCCATTTTAACTCTTCATGGGAGTCCCTAGGAATATCCTGGGGTGGGATACCAGTTAAGGCTTTAATCCCAATCATTCCCACTGCATAGATGTCACTATTGTATTGAGGACGACCAAAACATTGTTCATTGGGAGCGTAACCTTTAGTCCCAATACCGATTGTGAAGGGAATTTGCTCTTGATTTTCTAACTGTGGTGCAGAAATATCTTTAACTGCACCAAAGTCAATCAATATCAGATGATTGTCTGCATGGCGGCGAATAATGTTGCTGGGTTTAATATCTCGGTGAAGCACTTTATTTTCATGAACAAATACTAATATTTGTAGTAGTTCCTTAACAATTTTGATGGCTGTTGTTTCTAAAATGCCTCTACCTGATATTAATTCTTGTGATAGAGGATGACCGATAATATATTCTTGGACTAAATAAAATTCTGCATTCTGTTCAAAATAGGCTAGTAACTGAGGAATTTGGGGATATGTACCCAGTTTTTCTAAGGTTTGTGCTTCTGATGCAAATAAACGCCGCGCCATTTCCAATGCTTTGGCTTCGGTGTTGGCTGGTTTTAGCTGCTTGACGACACATCGGGGATTTCCAGGACGCTGTATATCTTCGGCGATGTATGTTTCGCTAAATCCTCCAGCACCCAGAACTTTAATGATTTGATAGCGTCCGCCTAGTATTGTCCCTGCTAAAGCTAAGTCTCTTTGTTGCAGGAGGTCTTGCAGTTCCTGTTGTTGGCTGATAATCTCTTGTACAACTGGAGAGGTTTTATATTTCTGGAAGATTTCTACTAATTGGCGAGTTCTAATTTTTTCCCTAGCTACTTCCGTTCCCAGATAAGATAAACCACAAGTAGCGATCGCCAGTATTGGTACAGTGGTGGGTAAAATTAACTGTCCATAAATAAAGCTAATATAGCTGATGCCGCCCCAAACACCTGCTAAACCCAGACTAAACAAAAATCGCTTCAGTCCACTTTTGCTTCTAGTTATGATTAATGATGCGCCGCCAACTAAAAATAATACAAACACACCCCGCAACAATGGGTTAGGAATAGCTGGTGCGATCGCTTTTCCTTGCATCAAAGTAGCGATCGCGTTGGCATGAATTTCTACCCCTGCCATGCGTTCAGGAGACGGCCAATTTGTAGTCACTGGGACTGGATGATAATCGTTGGCTAACTGGGCTGTTGCTCCCACAATGACAATTTTGTCTCGAAATACTTCACCTTGCTGTAAATAAGTGTTCCAGTTTTGTGAGTCGAGGACGTACCAAAAAGGAATCGCCTCAAATGTACCAGCCGGACCCCAAAAATAAATCCCATCGCCTTGCAGTGGTGGATAGTTGACTGCTGCTGATCTCAATACTGCTTGATCAAATGAAGGGATTTTCTCAGTCAGGAGATCGTCTTCTGCTAAAAGTTTGTTAAATTCCCTAGCTAGTCGATGAATTTTACCATCTACCTCTAAAAGGAAATTTACACTGCCTATAGTAACTGGATATTCTCTAAATTTCTCATAAGGCAACCTCAGTTGTGTCACTGTGCCTTGGTGGGATTCAGATGTGTCGTATTGGGCTGCTAAGGTGATTTTGCTCCCGTATTTTTTTAATGCTGCTTGCAATTGGCGATCATCGTCTGTACCATAAGTACCAGGCGTATCAAAAACTACGTCTAAAGCCACAGAACGCGCTCCCGCCTGCATTAATTTTTCAATTACTTGGGCATAAGCGGCACGTTTAAACGGGAATGATCTCAGTGGTTCTAGGTAGGCATAAGTGTGTGGATCTGTCTTATAGTACTGTTCGGGTAATGATATTGACTGATCATCAATTGCTAAAATTACAATATCTTCTGGCGGTACAAGCGACCCCCGCATTTGCCAAAATGTTGATATGGCTTGATTTTCCAACCATTGAGCCACAGCTACACCTGAAGTTACTACCAGAAATGCCCCCATTGCAGCAACAATGTTGAGCAGATTACCCAGTGCTATGATGCGTTGTGACTGGCGTAACGATGCAGTGATAGTTGCTTTTGAGGGTTTAGTTGACGCTATATTGGCAGTAGATACATATTTTTTATTTGAGGTCGATGTAGGTTCTTCTGCCATATCATGTTAATAAGTTTACGTACAACTGTTTGATTTATTTTGTCCCACTTATACTACAAACACATTGAAATATTACTTAAAATGATTAGCTTATACATTTGTAATATAACTTTAATTATTCATCGAACTCTAGTCAGAGAGCTTTTAACACCAACACTCCCAAAAATTTCTTTGTGAGTGAGATCCAAGTATTGTGTACCAATGATTTGAGTGGGAAATATGCCGACTCATCCCTTGGTTATGGCTAGATTATACTCTATACAATCCGCACAGTACAGCTTTTTCAAAGCGTCTACAGTTGACTGCTGATGCAAATATTGTTAATTGCACAACCTATAGATTTTCATTAGTCCCTATCCTCATATCAGACCTATGCCTTACGTCTTTAGAAGTAAACTTCATGACTCTATCCCAAACCATCCTGTTAATCAGTCAATTTTATTGGTAGATTTTGATTACAGGGTAAGTCTTATAGCCTTGGGAGTTAAAATGTCCAATGCCCAGCAAATAAAATTCTAGGGGTCAGATAATTTTATGCTTTGCAAGATGTAAGATAAAAGCTATACATGACAAGCTACTCTTGAGATATTAGCAAATTTATCAAATGAGAATTGCTATAATCTATTGTTCAATCTAAATTCTTTACTATTGTTAGGTGTATTTTTCTATGGGTTCTCCAATGAATCGTCTGTCTATTTTTGTAGACGGAAATAATATGTTCTATGCTCAACAAAAAAATGGTTGGTTTTTTGATCCCAGACGAGTATTAGAATACTTTAAACACGAGCAATCAGAAACAACATTAATCAATGCTTTTTGGTATACGGGCTTAAAAGATCCGCAAGATCAACGAGGTTTTAGGGATGCTCTCATTAGTTTAGGTTATACAGTCAGAACGAAAATCCTCAAAGAATATTATGATGATTCCTCCGGTCGCTACTCCCAAAAAGCTAATTTAGATATTGAAATTGTTGTAGATATGTTTAATACAGTAGATCAGTATGATCGAGTAGTTTTATTCAGTGGTGATGGCGACTTTGAAAGGGCAATTGAACTGTTACGTTCAAAAAATACTCACATTACGGTAGTTTCAACAGAAGGGATGATTGCTAGAGAGTTACGCAACGCTACGGATAGATATATAGACTTAAATGATATTAGAGACAAAATAGAAAAAGCAGAAGGTTAATAGCCTTAGCAATTATTTACAAAGTTAAGACTAGAACAACTAATGTAAGCGATATTAAAAGTAAAACTAAAACGACGAGCCAAAATGACAGATCAAGCAGAAAGAATCATCATTTTTGATACGACACTCCGAGATGGTGAACAGTGTCCAGGGGCGACATTAAACATAGATGAAAAGCTGGCAATTGCTAAACAGTTAGCCCGTCTGGGTGTAGATATCATCGAAGCTGGGTTTGCCTTTGCTAGTCCCGGAGACTTTGAAGCAGTGAGTAAAATTGCTCAAACTGTCGGGACAGAAAATGGCCCAGTTATTTGTAGTTTGGCGAGGGCTAGACATGATGATATTAAAGCCGCAGCCGAGGCGATTAAACCCGCCGCCAAAGGCAGAATACACACCTTTATTGCTACTTCTGATATTCACCTGGAATATAAGCTCAAAAAAACCAGACCGGAAGTAATTGCGATCGCCGAAGAAATGGTAGCCTATGCCAAGAGTTTCACCGATGATGTAGAATTTTCCCCAGAAGATGCCGGGCGTTCTGATCCTGAATTTTTGTATCAAGTTTTAGAGCGAGCGATCGCCGCCGGCGCAACAACAGTTAACATTCCCGATACTGTTGGTTACACCACACCCAGCGAATTTGGGGCAATAATTAAGGGGATTAAAGAAAATGTCCCCAACATCGACCAAGCGATTATTTCTGTTCACGGACACAATGATTTAGGCTTGGCAGTTGCTAACTTCTTAGAAGCCGTCAAAAATGGTGCAAGACAATTAGAATGTACCATCAATGGCATAGGTGAACGAGCAGGAAACGCCGCCTTAGAAGAATTAGTTATGGCCATGCACGTCCGTAGGCAATATTTTAATCCTTTCTTAGGTAGACCAGCAGATTCGGAAGAACCCCTGACAAATATTGACAGCCGTCAAATTTACAAAACATCCCGCCTAGTTTCCAATTTGACGGGAATGTTAGTGCAACCAAATAAAGCAATTGTCGGCGCAAATGCCTTTGCTCACGAGTCAGGAATTCACCAAGATGGAGTTTTAAAAAATAAACTCACCTACGAAATTATGGATGCCAAATTGATTGGCTTAACAGACAATCAAATAGTTTTGGGCAAACATTCTGGGCGTAATGCCTTCCGCACACGGTTAAAAGAATTGGGTTTTGAGCTATCAGAAACCGAACTCAATAAAGCTTTCGTCAGATTCAAAGAAGTAGCCGACAAAAAGAAAGAAATTTCTGATTGGGACTTGGAAGCCATTGTTAACGACGAAATCCAACAAGCCCCCGATTTATTCCGGGTAGAATTGGTACAGGTTTCCTGCGGTAGTAATGCTCAACCCACAGCTACAGTTACCCTCCGCACCCCCACAGGCGAAGAACTTACCGACGCAGCCATTGGGACAGGGCCAGTAGACGCAGTTTATAAAGCAATTAACCGTGTGGTAAATGTACCCAACCAGTTGATTGAATTTTCTGTGCAGTCAGTAACAGGTGGTATAGATGCGATTGGGGAAGTGACTATTCGCTTACGCTATGAATCGAGAGTATTTGCTGGTCATGCAGCCAACACTGACATCATAGTTGCGTCTGCACAAGCATATGTTAATGCCCTGAATCGTTTGTACGCATCTTTGCAAACACAAGAAAAGCAAGAGGAAGTAACCGCATAGAATTAGCACTTTCAAGCAACAAGATGCAAGCATTTCACGCGTTGTTTTGTGTTGTAACTTCATCTTGTTGTTTTAATGGGTATTTACTCATTACTCATTACTTATTACTCATTACTCATTTAATCCTGGGAATACTAAATGTAGTATTTTAGACTTCTCACTATGATTAGTATTCCCGGATATATCCTCACAGAAGAACTATACAATGGTTCTAGAACCCTAGTGTATCGAGCAGTTCGAGAAAGTGACTTATTACCTGTAGTCATTAAACTGCTAAAAAATCCCTATCCCAGTTTCCGGGAATTGGTGCAGTTTCGCAATCAATACACCATTGCTAAAAATCTCCAACTACCTGAGATTATCCAAACTTATAGCTTAGAACCATACCAAAACGCTTATGCTTTGGTAATGGAAGACTTTAGGGGAATATCTATCAAAGAATGGATAAATAAGTACGAAACAAACTTATCTCTGAGTGATTTTTTGTCAATAGCGATCGCACTCTGCAATACTTTAGATATTCTCATGCGCGAGTGCATTATTCATAAAGACATTAAACCTGCCAATATTTTAATTAATCCAGAAACAAAACAAGTTAAATTAATTGACTTTAGTATTGCATCTCTATTACCCAGAGAAACTCAAAGCTTGATGAATCCCAATGTGCTGGAAGGGACATTGGCTTATTTATCTCCCGAACAAACGGGACGCATGAATCGAGGAATTGACTACCGTACAGATTTATATTCATTAGGAATCACATTCTACGAATTACTTACGGGAGAGTTACCATTTCCATCAAATGACCCAATAGAATTGGTACATTATCATATTGCTAAAACTGCACCATTAGCAAATGAAATAAATCCCAACATTCCCTTTATTCTCTCAGAAATTATCAGCAAATTGATGGCGAAAAATGCTGAAGACCGCTATCAAAGTGCGTTGGGATTGAAATATGATTTAGAAAAATGCTTATTTCAACTCAAGGAAATTGGCAGAATTGAAGACTTTAAAATTGCCCAAAGGGATGTGTGCGATCGCTTCATCATTCCCGATAAACTTTATGGAAGGGAAACCGAAGTAACAACTCTATTAAAAGCCTTTGATAGAGTCAGTCAGGGGACAACAGAAATGATGCTGGTTGCTGGGTTTTCCGGGATTGGTAAAACTGTTGTAGTCAATGAAGTTCATAAACCCGTTGTCAAGCAACGGGGTTATTTTATTAAAGGTAAATTTGACCAATTTAACCGCAATATTCCCTTGAGTGCATTTGTGCAAGCTTTTCGCGATTTAATGGGACAATTGTTAACAGAAAGTGATGCTCAAATCCAGGAATATAAGCGTCATATTTTAGCGGCTGTTGGTGAAAACGGACAGGTAATTATTGAAGTTATCCCCGAATTAGAACGCATTATTGGTAAACAACCACTCGCTGTAGAATTATCAGGGAATGCTGCTCAAAATCGATTTAATTTATTATTCCAGAAGTTTGTCCAGGTATTTACAACTAAGGAACATCCATTAGTGATATTCCTAGATGATTTGCAGTGGGCGGATTCTGCATCTTTAAATTTGATGCAGTTGTTGATGAGTGAATCAGCCACAGAATATTTATTATTAATTGGGGCTTATCGAGATAATGAAGTTTCATCTGCCCATCCCTTGATGGTAACTTTAGCAGAAATTATTAAATGTCAAGGTAAAATAAATACTATTACTCTTGCGCCTTTGAGTAATTTTAGCTTAAATCAACTGGTGGCAGATACGCTAAGTTGTTCACCAGTAATTGCTCAAGCACTCACTCAATTAGTATACCAGAAAACCCAGGGTAATCCATTTTTTAGTACCCAGTTCCTCAAGGCATTGTATGAAGATGGATTAATTACATTTGACTGGGATAATAGAAATTGGCAGTGTGATATTAGTGCAGTTAAAGCCTTAGCAATTTCCCATGATGTAGTTGAATTCATGTCACTGCAACTACAAAAACTTCCCCCATCAACACAAAATATTTTGCAGCTAGCTGCTTGTATTGGAAATCAATTTGATTTAAAAACATTAGCTTTGGTTTGTGAACAATCTATAGTAGAAACAGCAACTTGTTTATGGAATGCTTTGCAGTCAGGCTTGATTTTACCGCAGACAGAAATTTATAAATTTTTTGTTGGTGCAGAAAATCAAGATATGACTCAAGACAATGCGGAAATTTTTGTTTATAAATTTCTGCACGATCGCGTCCAACAAGCTGCTTACTCATTAATCCCAGAAGACCAAAAACAGCTAACTCATGTCAAAATCGGTCGTCTACTGTGGGAAAACACCCTAGAAGCAGAACTAGAGGAACAGGTTTTTGCGATCGCTAATCAGCTAAATATTGGCATTGAACATTTCCATGAACCTAGAGAACGCCATGAATTATCCCGCTTAAATTTCATGGCTGGGAAAAAAGCCAAAGCCTCAACCGCACATAATGCTGCACTGGCTTACCTGAAAATCAGTATTCAGTTACTACCCATCAACCCTTGGCAATCTGACTATAATTTCACCTTAAGCTTATACAACGAAGCTACCGAAGCCAGTTATCTGAGTGGTGAACTGGAATCAATGGAAAACTTTGCTCAGGAAGTTTTACAACAAGCCAAAGCAGTCATTGATACAGCCAAAGTCTACGAAGTCAAAATTGACGCTTACACCTCTCAGGGTCAATTATTGGCAGCTATTGATACAGCCATGCAATTTTTGCAGCCGATGGGGATTGAGTTTCCCCAAACACCAACAAATGCAGATTTTGTTGAGGCTTTACAAGAAATACAAGCTAACCTCAGAGGTAAAACAGTAGCCGAGTTAGTTGATTTACCAGAGATGCAGAATCCCGAATTACTCGCCGCCTTGCGTGTTTTGGTGAAATTAACTACTCCTGCTTATATGGCAAAACCGGAACTTCATCGCTTGGTAGTCCTGAAGGAAGTTGTTCTGTCTATAAAATACGGAAATTGTTCTGCTTCTGCTTTAGGTTACTCAGGGTATGGACTCATGCTTTGTGGGCAGACAAATACTATCTCCACAGGCTATGAATTTGGTAAGTTAGCTTTGCAAATCCTGTCTAAATTTCCAGAACGGGAATATGAAGGAATCGTCATGTTTGTCGTTCATAATTTTATTATCCACTGGCAAGAGCCACTCACAGCAACACTCAATCCCTTCCTACAAACCTATGCCCGTGCATTAAATAGTGGTGATTTGATCTATGCTGCTTATGCAGCTTATGGTTATTGCTACAATGCTTACTTTGCTGGTCAAGAATTAACTAAATTAGCTGATGAATTGGCGATTTATGGGACAGCAATGGAAAAAAATCATCAAAAAAATGCACTTAATTACAACAATATTTATCATCAAGTAGTCCTAAATTTAATCGAGCCAAAAACCAAGCCTTGGGAATTAGTTGGTAGAGCCTACAATGAAGAATCAATGCTGGCATTAAATGAAGCGGCTAATGATGGCTCTGCTTTATGGCATTTCTTTGTAAATAAATTGATACTGTGCTATTTGTTTCAAGCATTAGAACTCGCGGTGGAATATGCGGTTAAAGCTAAACAATATTCTAGTTCAGGATACGCAATGCCTAACATCCCATTGCTGAACTTTTATGATTCTCTAGTGCAACTAGCTTTATTCCCTACAGCATCACTCACAGAACAACAGGAGATTTTACAGCAGGTAGCAGAAAATCAAGAGATAATGCAACAGTGGGCAAATTATGCACCCATGAATCAGTTACATCGATTCTATTTAGTGGAGGCGGAAAAGCATCGAGTTTTAGGTCATAAAACCACAGCAATGGAATTGTACGACCTAGCTATTTCTCAAGCCACAGAAAGCGGCTACATTCAAGACGCTGCACTCAGCAATGAACTAGCTGCTAAATTTTTCCTCAACTGGGGTAAAGACAAAGTTGCTCAAGCATATATACAAGAAGCATACTACTGTTATGCCCGTTGGGGTGCAAAGACCAAAATAGAAGACTTAGAACAACGCTACCCACAATTACTGCGGCTGATTCTGCAACAAAAAGCCCTCAAACTAGATGTGGGAGAACGACTGATTAGTACAGTGAAGTACAGCAACTCAATTCAGTCCTCAACCCATCTTTCAAATTCTTCTAGCAGCCATTCGGAACTAGATTTTGGCTCAATTTTAAAAGCCTCCCAAGCCATATCTACCGCCATTCAGCTAGAGGAACTAATTGAAAGGTTAACTCAGATTATTCTCGAAAATGCTGGTGCAGATAAGTGTGCGTTAATTCTCTTGCAGGATGAATCATGGCAAGTCAGAGCGATTACCACCCTAGAAAGCACAATATTACAAACAGCACCACTTGATCATCATCCTAGTGTCCCAGTTCAGCTAATTCAGTATGTCAAAAATACCCTGGAAACAGTAGTCATTGATGATCTCAAAACCCCTATACAGAGCGTGATTGGGGAATATATGCACCAACATCAACCCCAGAGTGTACTGTGTATGCCCATTTGCTACCAAGGGCAGTTATTGGGGATATTGTATTTAGAAAATAAAATAACAACAGGTGTATTTTTAGGCGATCGCCTGGATATACTCAAATTATTAACCTCTCAAGCTGCCATTTCCCTAGAAAATGCCCTCCTCTACAACACCCTAGAGCAGAAAGTTGAGCAGCGCACCCAAGAACTACACCACAAAAATCAGCAACTATCCCATACCCTCCAAGAATTACAACATACTCAAGCGCAACTAATTCACGCTGAAAAAATGTCAAGTTTAGGAGAAATGGTTGCAGGTATTGCCCATGAAATTAATAACCCAATTAGCTTTATTTACGGAAATATTACTTATCTTCAAGAATATTTTCAGGAATTACTTGATGGTATTCATCTCTATCAGCAACAATATCCCCAACCCACTATTGAGATTAAAAATTATCTCCAGAAAATAGATTTAGATTACATAATTAACGACGTAGCCAAGCTACTAAACTCAATGCAAAATGGTAGTGAACGCATTCAAAATATTGTCTTATCTCTGCGAAATTTTGCCCGTCTTGATGAATCAGAAACTAAACCCGTGAATATTCATGACGGTATTGAGAATACACTGTTAATTCTGCAACACAGATTCAATAAAATTGCCATCATCAAAGACTATAGTGAACTACCATTTGTGAATTGTCACGCCAAACAAATTAATCAGGTGATGATGAATATTTTGAATAACGCCATTGATGCTTTAAATGCAGCAGAAATCAACAATCCTAGCATTACCATTCGTACTGCCACCAGCAGCAATTCCTTAACTCCCAGTATTAGTATTCGCATTACTGATAATGGGACTGGCATTTCTGAGGAAGTCCAAAAACGAGTATTTGACCCCTTCTTTACCACAAAACCGGTTGGTAAAGGAACAGGATTAGGATTAGCCGTAGCTTACTCTATTGTGTCCACTCATCATGGACAAATTAATCTTGTTTCTCAATTAGGACAGGGAACAGAATTTGAGATTATCTTGCCCATTTAAGGATGAGATTATGGTAATTTACCTACCTATAAATCCCGCATTTCTCACAAACAGTAGGGGCGGGTTCACAGATATGCTCGAATCATTCACGAATATTTTGCTCAACCCGCCCCTACGGACTCTGGACTGAGGTGGCAATAATTGGTGAAAAATCCGGGTAAATCACTTCTAAACAAACATCTGCGAAAATTACTGAAGCAATATCTTGGTAGTGGAGTGTACATTCAAAGTTACGGGTATCTACTACTGTGCAATGAATCCTCACAAAACGAAATCCTGGGAAGAAGTTCGGGCTGCTTTTCAAAAAATCTGGGGTTATGAAGATTTTCGTCCGCCACAGGGAGAAATCGTCAACAGTTTATTATCACAAAAAGATGCACTCATAATCATGCCCACAGGGGGCGGAAAATCAATTTGTTTTCAACTACCTGCACTGCTACAAACAGGGTTGACTTTGGTTGTTTCTCCATTAGTAGCCCTCATGGAAAATCAAGTACAGGAACTTCTTCAAAGTCAGCAAAAAGCCGCATTGTTGCATAGTGAATTACCATCATTTCAACGACGTGCAACTTTGCAAGCATTAGACAGACAACAGCTAAGATTACTGTATTTATCACCAGAAACTTTATTAAGTCCCCCAGTTTGGGAACGCTTATGTCAGCCACAATTGCAAATTAATGGCTTAATCTTAGATGAAGCACATTGTCTGGTGCAGTGGGGTGAAACTTTTCGCCCAGCTTACCGCAGATTAGGGGCTGTTAGACCTGCATTACTCAAACATAAGCCACCAGGAACTAAAATTAGCATTGCTGCATTTACCGCTACGGCTGACCCCTTAGCGCAAAAAACTATCCAAACAGTTTTACAATTACAGCAACCTGAGATTTTTCGCCTCAATCCCTACCGTCCTAATTTGCATCCCACCGTCCGCATTGCTTGGACACCAAGGGGGAGAAAACAGCAATTAGTCAAATTTATTCAAAATCGACCACAACAAGCTGGATTAATTTATGTCCGCACCAGGCGAGATAGTGAAAATCTAGCTGCTTGGTTAGCAGAGATGGGTTATAAAACCGCTAGCTATCATGCAGGTTTGGGTGCAACAGAACGCCGGGCTGTTGAAGCTAGTTGGTTGGGTGGTAAGATTCCCTTTGTGGTGTGTACCTGCGCCTTTGGGATGGGGATAAATAAACCTGATGTGCGCTGGGTTATTCACTATCACGCGCCGCACCTGTTGTCTGAATATGTGCAGGAAATTGGACGTGCGGGAAGGGATGGTAAACCGGCTGAGGCTTTGACATTAGTGAGTGAGCCTACAGGGTGGCTAGATCCAGATGATAAACAAAGACAACAGTTTTTTCAAGAACAAATGCGATCGCAGCAGCAAAAAGCCCAGCAGTTAATCAAAAAACTACCACAACAGGGAGAAGTTAACGCTATAACTAAACAATTTCCCGATAGTGCGATCGCTTTAGCTTTACTGCATAGTGGTGGACAATTAAGCTGGCTTGATCCTTTCAATTACAAAATAGAACACAAGGTAAAAAAACAGTCATCAACACAATTGCAGGCTTCCCAGCAAATGACTCAATACTTAACTACTAAACAGTGCCGTTGGCAGTTTTTGTTAAATGCCTTCGGTTTTGGCGAGGAAGCCAATAACTGGCACTGTGGACACTGTGATAATTGTCGAAAATACTTTCAATAAACTTAGGTTACAGGTCAAAAAACTACAGAATTACATGAAAATTTATACACAAAACCTGCAAATGTAGGCTTTGTGTATAAATTAGTGTATATACAGTTCTAATCAGGCTAGCTTCGACTATTCAGAGTTACTGCTTAGGTAGATGCTGGCTTTTTCTTTAAGAATCCGCCCAAAGAACCAACTACCAACAAACCTAAAATTGTGCCAGGTTCAGGAATCATGGTTGCTGTTAACTGACCACCATTATCCAATCTACAGTTTGGAAATGTACTGCACACTTCTGGGGATAGGTCATCTTTCAGGAAAATCCTCGCTGTTTGTAGTCCTTCAGCTGGATTGAGATAAGTATAGAAATCTAACCCTGTTACTACGGTGTTAAAGTCGATGCCTAAATCAAAGCCGTTAGCTGCGTCATAGTTGCCAGTTTGCAGCACAGTTTTTGTAACTGTATCAAAGTTGAAATTGAAAGTAGTATCAGCAGGATTAGGAAAACTATAATTGAATGCTTGCAACAAATTTCCATCGGGGCTAAAGAAGGAAATAGCAAATCTATTTAGCTGATCTCTGGTGACAATAGTTCCATCAAAAATATCGTTATAGCTGAACTTTCCTGTTGCTGTATAACCTTGGTCTCCTTGCCAATCAAGCTCAAAATTAGCTGCATTGGCACTAGAAACATTAATTAAAGTAGCCATTGAGGTGACAGCAACAACGGCTATTTTCGCTGTGATTTGGTTACAAGTGGGTTTCATTTGCTTGATAGTAGTAGTAAATTATGATGTTGTTTGAATTATCAGTATTTTTTGTTAATATTGACCAAAAAATACTAATCTTTCGGCAAAAGGTGAACTATACAAAGTGGATTAATGCCTCTAACTAGACACGTGAAACCTAGCAAAGTCGATGAATAATAGGCTCTGCTGATAATAACCAGATGCTCTTTTATCTGGAAATATGTGATAACAATTGGTCTTGTTTGGAATAGTTAATCCCTAAAACACCTTTGCGGAAATTCTACCATTAGATCCAATATACTCACATTTTTATATTTAAATTTTCCAAAAAAAAATGCAAAAAATACTTCTAAATTTAGACAGGAATTTATAGCTAAATTAAATTTCTCTTTACCTGTCTTTAACCAAAAATCGTTAGAGTAATATCACAAGATTAAATAAAATAATTACTAAATTTTAAAAGCTTATTTTCTATTTGCAACCTATTATTTAAACGAATCATTATCCAACCTTAATCAAAACAAATTAACTTTTAACTGGCATTTTTATGTAACCAAAAAATCTTTATGCAATTATCAAGACGCAAATTCTTCACATTAGCGGGTGCTAGTGCGGCTGGCACTTTAGCTGTATCTCCTTTGGAAGCACTTGTTGCCAGAAAAGCCTTTGGTCAAAGAATTGGCAGAGGATATGGGTCGCTTTTACCAGACCCCAATGGTTTGTTAGAGTTACCCGAAGGATTTCAGTATCGAATTTTATCTCGTACTGGCGACCTCATGGCCGATGGCAATCCAGTTCCTGGTACTCACGATGGTATGGCGGCTTTCCCTGGAGGTAGAAACACAACAATTCTGATTTGCAACCATGAACTAAGCAACACTTCTGGTACAGAAGTAAGAGTGCCGAATCGCTACGATCCCGTTAGCAGAGGTGGTACTACTACCCTGGTTGTAGGGCCTAATCGTCAACTAATCAAACAGTTTGCCTCTCTCGGTGGAACTATTCGTAACTGTGCAGGTGGTCCAACTCCTTGGGGTTCATGGATTACTTGTGAAGAAAATGTCAGCGTACCTGGTAGCCCTGATGGGTCTACAAGATACCACGGTTATAACTTTGAGGTGCCAGCTAGTGCTACTCAGCCTGTAGAGCCAGTACCTCTAATTGCTATGGGACGCTTTAATCATGAAGCTGTGGCTGTAGACCCTGCAACTGGATATGTCTATCAGACTGAAGATAGAGGAGATAGTCTCTTCTACCGCTTTATTCCTAACGTACCTGGCAAGCTAGCAGAGGGTGGTAAGCTCGAAGCTCTAGTCATCAAAGGTAGACCTCAAAGCATCACTAATAATAGAGGTGCTAATAGCGGACTATACCCAATAGGACAGAAATTTGCTGTAGAGTGGGTGGAAATTCTTAACCCTGACCCAGCTACAGATAATGTCCGAGCAGAAGGTTTTAACGCGGGTGCAGCTCAGTTTTCCCGTGGAGAAGGCATTTGGTATGGCAACGGTGAGATTTACTTCTGTGCTACTAATGGTGGCGCAAATAGTGGTGGTCAGGTCTGGCGGTACATTCCCAGAGATGAGACAATTGACCTGTTTGTAGAGTCTCCATCTAGAGATGATCTTGAAGCTCCTGATAACATTGTTGTAGCACCTTTTGGTGATCTCATCCTTTGCGAAGATGGGGGTGGTGAAAATTACTTAAGAGGTGTAACACCCCAAGGTGAACTCTATAATTTTGCACGTAACGCCTTGAATAGTAGCGAATTGTGTGGAGCTTGCTTCTCTCCCGATGGTAAGACGATGTTTGTCAACATCCAAAGCCCCGGTATTATTTTCGCAATTTGGGGTCCTTGGAGTAGTAAAAGGGGCTAAAAATAGTATTGAAAAACTTGCCTAAACTAAGATTTGACACTCACCGCCCTAAAAGTGCGGTGATTCTTCGTTCATTACTGAGTCAATTGAGTTAACCCGTAGCTAAAGATAACTTCGGGACAAGTCTTTCTAAAACTTGCTTTAATACCATCGCTGTCCAATCGATATCAGCTTGGGTGGTATCACGTCCCAGGGTGAGGCGGATTCCTCCAAAAGCGGCTTTTTCTGGATAACCCATTGCTAACAATATGGGGCTGGGGCTAAGTTTACCACTGTGACAAGCTGAACCTGCACTAATACCAATACCGGCTAAGTTAAGTTGGCGGACTAGGGTTTTACCGCTAAGTTTTTCACCGTCGGAGGATTCTAGACAGAAACTAACGTGGTGGGGTAAACGATGTTCTAAATCGCCGGTGGGGATTAAACCGGGAACATCGGCTAACAAAGAAAATAAGCGATCGCGTAATTTAATTAAACGTGGTGTTTCTGTGGCTAGTTCTTGTGCTGCGAGTTCGGCGGCGATTCCAAAGCCTGCGATCGCGGGTAATGCTTGTGTACCAGAACGCCAACCCCTCTCTTGTCCACCACCACCGAGTAAGGGTATCAACTCCACGCCAGGACGGATATATAAAGCCCCTGCACCCTGTGAACCATATAATTTATGACTAGACAAGCTCAATAAATCTACAGGTAGCTGCTGTACATCTATAGGTAAACGTCCTGCGGCTTGGACTGCATCGGTGTGGAATAAAGCCCCATGTTGTTGGACTATCTTGCTTAATTCTGCAATTGGTTGGACTGTACCAATTTCACTTTGTCCGTAAATCACTGAAACTAAAACCGTGTTATGTCGCAAGGCGGCTTTTAAGTCTTGGGGATTGACTCTACCTTTTTTATCTACTCCCAAACGGGTGACTTCCCAACCCCACTTTTCTAGTAAATTGGCTGGTTCAGTAATTGCTGAGTGTTCCACGCTGGAAATAATCATGTGTTGTGGAACTGCGGACAGCCTAGCCACTCCCATAATTGCTAGATTATCAGCTTCCGTACCCCCGGAGGTAAACACAATCGCATCGGGATTAGCGGCATTAACTAAACCAGCTACTTGTACCCTAGCTTGTTCTACAATAGTTGCTGCCCGTTGTCCCCACTCATGTAGGCTAGAAGGATTTCCCCATTGTTGGGTGAGTGCGGCTTGCATCGCTGCGATCGCTTCTGGGCGTGTGGGGGTAGTAGCACTGTAATCTAGATATATTTGCATATCAATAATGAGTAATGAGTGCTGAGTGCTGAGTAATGAGTGATGAGTAATGAGTTAAAAAACCGATGGACTAACACCCCGCTACGCTAACAGCACTCAGTAGAGTTTAGTATATTGCTGAAACCTTAAAAAAATGATTGATTACGCCTCGCCGGATAGATTTTTATGGGATAGGTAATTTGGGGAATGATAAATATGTTCACTCCCAATCCACTTTTAGCCGATTACCGTGCAGATTTTACCTACACTCCAGAAATTTTCGGTCTTGTGTTTGTTATTGGCGATCGCATCTTGTCAAAGAGTCCAGTCTCAGAATACCCGTCTGCCTGCTCTCCCACAAGACCCATTTGTGAAAGTTTACTTTAATCAGTCTGAGTCTGCTGAATATCGAGAACCTTACCGTCAGCAAAATCGATTGGGAGATAACTTAGAACAGCAGATTATTGATGCTATTTCCCAAGCTAAATCTACTATAGATGTAGCAGTACAAGAATTACGTTTACCGGGAATTGCCCAAGCTTTAAGCGATAAACAAAAAGCTGGGGTTAAAGTCAGGGTGATTTTAGAAAATAATTATAGCCGTCCCTGGAGTAGTTTTACTGCTGAGGAAGTCAAGAAATTACCTCTCAGAGAAAAAGACAGATATCTAGAATATTTTAAATTTGTAGACCAAAACCAAGATAATCAACTTAGCCAGGAAGAAATTAACCAAAGAGATGCTTTGAGCATTTTACAAAATACCAAAATCCCGTGGATAGATGACAAAGCAGATGGTTCAGCAGGTAGTAACTTGATGCACCATAAGTTTGTTATTGTAGATAATCGGATCGTGATTATTACTTCAGCTAATTTTACCTTGAGTGATATTCATGGAGATTTCACTAATCCCACCAGCTTAGGTAATCCTAATAACTTCTTAGAAATTGATAGCCCAGAGATAGCCACTTTATTGACAGAAGAGTTTAATCTTATGTGGGGTGATGGTGCAGGAGGTAAACCAGATAGTAAATTTGGTTTAAAGAAACCTGTCCGTTCTCCTAAAACAATTATATTAGGCGACAACAAAATTACGGTACATTTTTCACCTACTTCACCTAGTCAACCTTGGAGTAGTACCAGTAATGGTTTAATTGGTGAAACCTTAAATTCAGCTACTAAATCTGTTGATATGGCGTTATTTGTCTTTTCTGAACAACGACTTGCCAATATTTTAGAAACTCGTCATCAAGAAAATGTATCGATTCGGGCTTTAATTGATAGACAATTCGCCTATCGTCCTTACAGCGAAGCCCTAGATATGATGGGGGTAGCTTTAAGTGATAAATGTAAATATGAATTAGATAACAAGCCTTGGAAAAATCCTATTACTACTGTTGGTGTACCTATATTACCTAAAGGGGATTTATTACATCATAAGTTTGCGGTAGTTGATCAACAAACAGTAATTGCAGGTTCTCATAACTGGTCAAATGCAGCTAATCATGCTAATGATGAAACGTTAATCATAATTGAAAATCCTACCATTGCTGCTCATTATGTGCGGGAATTTGCACGTCTTTACACTAAAGCTAAAATTGGTGTGCCAGAAAATATCCAAGCCAAAATTCAATTAGAACAAAAACAATGTCCTCAGATTTTAAGCCCAAATTCAAGTATTGATAAACTAAGTAAATTAGTAAACGTTAATACAGCTAGTTTAGAAGAATTAACAAATCTACCAGGGGTTGGTAAAAAGTTAGCCGAAAAAATTATCATTGCCCGTCAACAAAAGAAATTCACATCATTAGAAGATTTAGAAAAAGTTCCCGGCATAAGTAATAGAATGGTAACTAATTGGCAAGGTTATATTGAGTTATAAAAATTTTAGTTCGTAGTAAGGACTTCAGTCCTTAATATTATAAAGAGAACTAAATTCCTCTCTACAAACCTATTTGCATCAGCCAAAAGTATAGTAATTTTCTATCTATGCTTACAGAAAGAGGAAACTTGACCGACAAAATATTTAGCATAAACCCAAGTTACATTGATCGGAGTGGGTTTATGACTTACGAAAAAAGAGACGAATTACCCCAAGAAATTAGAGAACAATTACCAGAACACGCCCAACAAATTTTTATGGCGGCATTTAATGCAGCCCAAACAGATGGTATGAGCGAGGAAGGGGCTAGTAATGTGGCTTGGAATAGTGTAAAAAATGGATATGAACAAGGTAGCGATCGCCAATGGCATAGAAAACCAGAAGACCCAGCAATACATAACAAAGCTGTGATGTCTGGCGGTAATTAGTTCAGGTCAACATTAAAATCAAGGTAGGTTGTAAATTATACAAACTGCCTTGATAAATATGGCGATCGCTTCGGTAAAATTTAAAGTTAGTCGCTATTTTTAAACTCTCACATGATTAAACTCGACCAGTTTCTTAAATTTATAGGTATAGCCTCAACAGGAGGTCAAGCCAAACTCATGATCAATGATGGTAATGTCAAAGTCAATGGCATGATTGAAACCCGGCGAGGACGGAAATTAGTATCAGCAGACCAAGTAACAGTAGCCGGAAAAACTTTTAAGGTTGAGGAGATAATTCAAGAATAGCGTTGACGTTAGGCAGCTTCTTTTATTTTTAAAGCAAATTAGGCGATCGCTATCACCCAACTTAGAGATTTCTGGTTGATGGTCACAGACCGAGATAAATCATTACACTGAGAGTTAGTTGCCTTGCTGGGATGGATATCCCGTAGAAACCATGACTGAAAAGAGTATGAGAATTGTGATCCTTGGTGGAGGCTTTGGTGGTCTCTACACAGCTTTGCGTTTAAGTCAATTACCTTGGGAATCTGAACAAAAACCAGAAATTGTACTCATCGACCAAAGCGATCGCTTCCTATTTTCCCCTTTATTGTACGAATTACTCACTGGAGAACTGCAAACTTGGGAAATTGCCCCTCCCTTTGAAGAACTTTTACAAGGCACAGGTATACGTTTTTATCAAGCAGTCGCCTCTGGAATTGACATTGACCAACAACGGGTACACTTACAAAATGGCCCAGAAATTACCTATGATCGCTTAGTATTAGCCCTAGGTGGAGAAACACCCCTAGATTTAGTTCCCGGTGCGACATCCTACGCTTATCCCTTCCGCACTATCAATGATGCTTATCGCCTCGAAGAACGGCTACGAGTTCTAGAAGAATCGGATGCTGAGAAAATTAGAGTAGCTATTGTTGGCGGTGGCTACAGTGGGGTGGAATTAGCTTGTAAATTGGCAGATAGGCTAGGAGAAAGAGGGCGTTTTCGCTTAATTGAAATTGGCGACCAAATTTTAAGAACTTCCCCAGAATTTAACCGCGAAGCCGCCAAGAAAGCTTTAGAGGCGAGGGGTGTGTTTCTCGATTTAGACACCAAAATTGAATCAATTACCCAAGATACCATCTCCCTAGAATATAAAAGTCAAGTAGATACAATCCCTGTAGATATTGTGATTTGGACTGTGGGTACACGGGTTGCACCTGTAGTCAAAGCCCTACCTTTCAAACAAAATCAGCGTGGGCAAATCACGACTAACACCACATTACAAGTCCTTGACCATCCAGAAATTTTTGCTTTGGGAGACTTAGCCGACTGTCTCGACGCGAATGGTCAACAAATTCCCGCCACAGCCCAAGCAGCTTTTCAACAAGCAGACTATACAGCTTGGAACATCTGGGCTTCTTTGACAAACCGCCCCTTGCTACCTTTCCGCTATCAACAGTTAGGGGAAATGATGGCACTAGGCAAAGATAATGCCACTTTAGCAGGGTTAGGAATTAAGTTAGATGGTTCTTTAGCATCTATTGCCCGTCGTTTGGCTTACTTATACAGAATGCCAACATTTGATCATCAGCTAAAAGTCGGTTTTAATTGGTTAGTCCGTCCTATTATAGAAACACTTTCTTCTGTGGCGGATAATGAAAAGTGGTGAGTGCTGAGTGCTGAGTGGTGAGTCAACAATCATCAATCAACAGTCAACATTCAGCACTGAGTATTTCCCCTAACCAAATTAAAATTCATCATTGTCAGCAAGTTTAATGGAAAGACCCAAAGTTATTTTTTTAGATGCGGTGGGTACACTCTTTGGTGTCAAAGGCAGCGTCGGTAAAGTTTATAGTCAGTTAGCCCTAGAGTTTGGTGTGGAGGCTTCCGCAGAAATTTTAGATAAAGCATTTATGGAAAGCTTTAAAGCTGCACCACCACCAATATTTCCTGATGCAGAATTAGAAGATATTCCCCAAAGAGAATTTGAGTGGTGGCGAACTATTGCTTTAAACACCTTTGAAAGTGCAGGTATCATCAATCAATTTGCTGACTTCTCTAATTTTTTTGGAGAACTTTACATTCACTTTGGTACTGCCGAACCGTGGTTTATTTATCCTGATGTTTTACAATCTCTTAGCAATTGGAAACATTTAGGAATTGAATTAGGTGTGTTGTCTAACTTCGATTCCCGGATTTACTCGGTCTTGCAAGCTTTAGAATTGAGTCATTTCTTCACGTCTGTAACCATTTCTACCCAAGTAGGTGCAGCCAAACCCAACCCCAAAATTTTTGCAGCTGCTTTAGAAAAACACGATTGTTCCCCTGCTTCAGCATGGCATATTGGTGACAGTATTGTAGAAGATTATCAAGGATCAAAAGCGGCTGGACTAAGAGGGATTTGGATTAATCGGGAAGAAGGTTAACAATAGCTTATACCTTGGGCAGAAAGACTGTAAATACCGCCCCCTTGGGTTGGTTATTTTCGACGTTTATTTTGCCCCCGTGGGCTTCTACTACCATTTTGCAAAATGCTAATCCTAACCCCAGTTGTGAAACTTCTGGCATTAGTGTTCCCACTTCATATTTCTCAAAAATTACCTGTTTGAGGTTTTCACTGACCCCTGAACCTGAATCAGTAATCTGAACTATCACACCCTCTGCACCTAAATTATCAGTTCGCAGAATAACTTGACTGTTTTTTGGTGAGAACTTGATAGCATTGGATAACAGGTTATCTATAACTCTACGAAATATTAAAGCATCTAAGTTGATATAAAGATCAAGTGGGAATAGATGACTGATGAGTTGAATATGCTTTTGAGATGCGATCGCTGCAAAATTATTTAATACTGATAAACATAGCTGATTTAAGTCTATCTCTCCAAAATTTAGCATCATTTTGCCAGATTCTAACTTGGCCATTAGCAATAAATCATCAATTAAAGATTGCA
Source organism: Nostoc sp. UHCC 0870 (assembly GCF_022063185.1). Taxonomy (NCBI): domain Bacteria; kingdom Bacillati; phylum Cyanobacteriota; class Cyanophyceae; order Nostocales; family Nostocaceae; genus Nostoc; species Nostoc sp. UHCC 0870. The sequence goes on from NZ_CP091913.1 coordinate 1,608,835, forward strand.
GATGTTGCACGGAAGCAATGATCTGATCAATTTTGTTTTGCTGCTTGTGAATCGGAAAATCAGGTAATTGTAAGATTTCGGTGGCTAGTAAAATAGATGTCAGGGGATTACGCATATCATGCAAGACCATCTTCACCATGTCTTCCCTGAGCTGTAGTAATGTTTGTAATTTGTCATGCTGTTGCTTAATCCGCAGCATTGAGTTAACCCTAGCACGTAACTCTAAACCATTCACAGGTTTACTGATAAAGTCATCTGCACCGGCGGACATACACCGCACCAAGTCTTCTTTTGCCGTCAAAGCTGTAACCATAATGATCGGAATATGCTGCCATTGAGAATTGGATTTGATGCGTTTGCATACTTCGATACCATCCAAATCGGGCATCATTACATCTAATAAAATTACATCTGGCTGTATAATTTTTAGCCGTTCTATTGCTCGCTGACCGTTAGCTGCATAGTTTAAATCATAACCCTCCCGAAACAGTAGGGTTTCAATTACATCAAAGTTATCTGGTTCATCGTCAACGACTAGAATGCAAGGCTGTTTATCCATTTACTATATATATTACTTTTCTAACAAGTTTTGAATTATACTTGTAAGCTCTCTAAGCTTGACTGGTTTATTGACATAATCATTTGCCCCTGCTTGGAGACATTTTTCGCGATCGCCAGGCATGGCTAATGCTGTTAATGCAATTATGGGAACATTGGCTAATTCCCCATGTTCCCGAATGCGGCGAATAGCTTCTAAACCATTGATCTCTGGCATTTGAATATCCATCAAAATCAAACTAGGATTTTGGGATATGGCCAAGTTAATGGCAGTTTGTCCATTGTCCGCTAGTATTACTCTATACCCTCTACTTTCAAGATAACTAGAAATGGTTTCAATATTTGCCTGATTATCTTCGGCTAAAAGAATTAAGGGCGATGCTGAAACTACCGATTGAATAGTTGATAAACTTGTTAAACCTAATTGTACATCTGCTGTGGGTGTAGGCAAAGTTAATTTTTGGACTACGTAAGGTAAACGCACAGTAAAGCAACTACCTTTACCTATCTCACTACTGACAGTTACGTGTCCACCGTGCAACTCTGCTATTTGCCGTACTAAAGCCAGCCCTAAACCAGTGCCAGTATACTGTCGATTTAAGCGACTATCGATCTGCACAAAGGATTGGAATAATTTTCCCATATCTTCGGGAGCAATACCAATACCTGTATCAATGACTGAAAAGCTAACCCAGTCTGAGCATTGCGTTTTCGAGCCGGGAGTATTTCCTGGAGTGGGATAGTTTTCAATTCTTTCTCGTCTCACTGCTAAGATAATAGACCCCCCTTCTGGGGTAAATTTCACAGCATTATTCAGCAGGTTAATTAAAATTTGCCTGATCCGGCGTTCATCGACAGCAATCTGTCTAATAGTAGCTTGAATATTTAATCTGATTTGAATTTGCTTTTGATGTGCTAGTTGCTTGACAAAGGACAAACTAGACTCACACAGATAACAAATGGCAATGGGAGCAATTTGTAGTTCGAGTTTACCAGCTTCGATTTTGGCTAAATCGAGGATGTCGTTAATTAGTTCTAGCAGGTGTTTACCGCTACGTTCAATAGTAGATAAAGCGCGTTGTTGACGTTCTGTAATTTGACCAAATACGCCTTCTAGCAAGCCTTCAGACATTCCCAAAATGGCGTTTAGGGGTGTGCGAAGTTCATGACTCATACTGGCGAGGAATTCATCTTTGAGGCGAGTAGCACGGGATAACTCTGTATTTACATAAAGGAGTTGCTCATTCAACATTGACAATGCTACCTCTGCACGTTTGCGATCGCTCAGTTCGGTTTGCACTTGTTGATAGAGGTCTGCTTGCTGAATAGCTACGGATAACTGACTAGCAATTTGCTGGAGTAAGTCAGTTTCATCGGGTTGCCATTGACGCTGTGTAGCACAGGCGTGAATGCTAATTAATCCCCAGACTCTGGGAGGTTGATTTTCTACTTTTTGAATAATCGGGGCGATAATTTTGGATTTAGCCTGTGTTTGTTGCATGAATTCCACCAGACAATCACCCCAATCTTCATTTTCAGTATCTGTGACGATGCGGACATTACCTTCGCGATAAAATTCATAACATTGTTCAGGGAAGCAATCATCTTTCCGTAACGTACATTCTATGATTGGATATTCTGGGGCAACAGATTCTTCCAGCACTACCCCAGAACCATTGGTGACGAGATGAAAAATCAAGACGCGATCCGCCTGAAAAGTTTGTCTAATTTCGTTAACTGCTGATGAGAGAATTGACTTCAAATCAAGGGATTGTCGGATATGTTGAGTGATGTTTCTCAGCAGTCTTTCGCGCTGTGCTTGTTTTTGCAGTATTTCCTCGGCGCGTTTGCGATCGCTAATATCTTGAATTACACCAATCATATACTGTGGTTCACCAGCGAGCGATCGCACAAAGGAAACAGTCAGATATACCCAAACAAGTCTTCCTTGTTGATGTAGATAACGTTTCTCCATTGCAAATGTCTGAATTTCGCTAGCTAGAAGAGACTCCATCTTAAGACAATCAGCAGTTATATCTTCTGGATGGGTAATATCCATAAAGGATCTACCCAGGAGTTCTGCTTCTGAATAACCAACAATATCTGCAAATTTTTGATTAATGCGGATGAATTTGCCTTGGATATCAACTTCGACTATACCCACATTCGCTTGCTCAAAGGTGGCACGAAACCGAGCTTCACTCTCTTGCAATGCTGCCGTCCGTTGTGTAATCTTTACTTCTAGTTTTTCATTGAGTTGTTCTAAAGCTTCTGTAGCTCGTTTGCGTTCTAGTTCTGCACTTGCGCGAGATGCAAACACACGCAAAGTTGCTTTCATGCGTTCTACTTCTTCTAGAGGGCGCGTATTGAGAATACAGAGGTTGCCTATAGCTATACCATTATTATCCCGCAGAGCTACACCTAAGTAGCATTCTGCTTCCATGATAGTCAGATCCGGATCTGCTGGAAATTCCTCGACAACGTTGCATTCACAGTAAAATATGCCTTCTGCCAATGCCCTTTGACAAGGAGTTTGAGCAATTTTATAGGTAATTTGGGGTTGCAATTGATTATTGGCAAAGAATCCCAGGGTTTTTAAGCAGTCCCCAATACGTTCTGTAACTAATACATAGGGCACATCAAGGGCTTTTGCGGTATAACAAGCTAGAGCCGAGAAAAATTCTGTCCCTGTTACGGCTGCTGTACCTTCAACCAATGTTTTTAAAGATTCTTCTGCACGTTTGCGTCCAGAGATGTCAGCCCCAGTACCGATGAGGCGATAGACTTGTCCGGTTTCATCGAGCAATGGTTTAAGCGTTACCAGTACCCAATAGCTGCCATTTGTATGGGAGTTAGTGAAATTCTCTTCAAAGGAAACAAGCTTTCCTGACTCGACACAAGCATCGTATTGTTGACAGAGTAATGTCCCCGCAAATTCACCAAACAATTCTTTGGGGGTTTTACCCTTTGCTTCTGCTCCACTGATGCCACAAAAACGTTCGGCGACAGGATTCCAGCCACCATAATGATATTTGCCTTGGCTATCAATTTCTACAGTAAAAATGGCTTGCTCAACGTCTTCGTAAATGACGCGTAAAAAACTCTCATTTTTTTCTAGAGCAATTACCGCACGCTCACGTTCCATTGCAATTCCAGCCAAATAGGCGGCAAGGGTGAGAGTTTCTAAATCGTAGGCTAGGGGGGTTTTTACCTCACGGTAATATATGCCAAATATTCCCAGGACACAACCATCACTAGCGATAATAGGAGCAGACCAACAAGCCCGCAATCCAAAATCCAGGATGCAATCCTTAAAGTCTTTCCACAGGGGATCATTGGTGATGTCAGACGAAATTACCACTTGTTGACGATAAGCCGCAGTTCCACAAGAGCCGACTCCCTCGCCAATCATCAGATCATCGCAGATCATGAGGTATTCTTCTGGGATGGTCAGAGATGCACAGGGATGCAGGCGATTTTCTTGATCGACTAACAGAATAGAACACAATGCCCCATCTAATTGCTGTTCCAGAGACTTAATCAGGGCATTAAGAATATCTACTAAGGGTTCACCCTTCGCAATCTGCGATAAAATCCGGTTTTGCATTTCTAACCGACCTTCTATCAGCTTGCGTAAGCGCAGCTCGTTGTAGTAATCGCTAATATCTGTAACCGTACCTACATAGCCTGTGCAGTTTCCTGTACTATCGATTTCAGGTATTGCTTGTGCCATTACCCAGATTACTTTGTTCCCTAGATTTTGGAAGCGGTGTTCTGTCAAGAAGGGCTGTTGTTTGGCAACTGCATCACACCAATGACTCACAACGCGATCGCAATCTTCGGGATGTAATGCCTGTAACCACTTTAATCCTAGTGCCTCTGCCATCGGCAACCCGGACATTTCTTCCCATTTAGGATTAACATATTGATAATTTCCTTGCAAATCGCTGTGAAAGATACCTACTGGAGCATTTGTAGTCAGTGTGGCGTAGCGGTGTTCACTATCTCGTAGAGCTTCTTCTGCCTGTTTAGCGGCGGTAATATCTGTGACGATACCCTGATAGGCTTCCACTTTACCTTCAGCATCATAAATAATATGAGCGCGATCGCAAACGTAGTGAATTGACCCATCCGGCTTGATAATCCGATAAATAATCTCGTTATTTTTCAGTTCTCCATTGTCAGGATAGAAGCTAGAAATGACCTTTTCTAGATCATCAGGATGAATGCAATTGAACAAAGAATTTGGTGAATTACTGAAGAAATATTCACAAGGTCTACCAGAAATTTTAGCGATCGCTGGATTTAAGTACAATAATTGTCTATCAGGACTGAGAAGGTACATCCCATCAGCCATATTCTCCGCTAGGGAGCGATATTTTTTTTCTGAAGCTTCTATCTGAGCGACAATACACGCTTGACAATCTTGCTCTTGTTTGGCTTGAAAGTGTTGCGAATTACTCAGCCCATTCAGTAGTGTTTCGTAGGTAAGTAACCCAACTACTTGGTTACAATCATCAACTATAGGTAGATGTCGCAGGCGATGCTGACTAAATAGTTTTAGCGGTACTGAGAAATTATTTAACTCAGATTCCTTGAGGGTAATTACAGGATGACTCATGACTTCAGACATAATCATCTCAGCCATGTTAAGCCCTTCCGCATTACAGCGTACTATATCTTGCTGTGTCCAGATACCGACTAGTTGCTTATCTTGCATGACTAACACACAACTAGCTTGAGCCATTTTCCTCAGCCAAGAATTATTCAAATTATGGGATAATGAGCCGCCTTTCTCTGTGTTATTCATCAACATCAATGCTTCAATAGCAGGCGTATTGGGAGTAACAACTAAAGGATGACGGATAATCGCATCTGTCAGCAAAACATCTGGGTTATTCACTTGATTATGATTAGCGAAACCAAATATTTGAGTATCCATTTATATAACTATATTTTTGTAAAAATCTTGTTCAGTAGATCGCCATTCACTGGCAAAAAATAAATCTTTTGAAAGTAGATATTTAATATTATACGTCTAAGTTTATACAAATAGATACTGACAGGACAAGATAAATAAGTTAAGAGTGAATAACATCTTATTGTGGGTGAAATCACAGTGAAGCGATCGCTAATAATTAATATAGAATACTCAGGCTTTAGCCATATTAATGCCGTGGGTAATGCAATGAATATCTGACTTTTCACGTTATGTGGAAAAGCTAATGTGAAACCTAACCCCCTAACCCCCTTCCCTACTAGGGAAGGGGGAATATGTAGAGACGTTGCATGCAACGTCTCTACAGTTATTAGGAGAGGGGTTTTCCAGATACTGTGAAAAGTCAGAATGAATATAAGCAATAATTCTCAAAATTCAGAGGCTACTGTGCCGTAAATGAGGAATACGCTAACATGAGCTTGTATAAATAACCGTAGTTAACCCCGTAAATTAATGGATATCGCCTTAATCGTTAAATTTCTTGCTCCCTGTCTGCCATTTCTGCTGACTACGGGTGCGAAAGTTGCAGAAGGAGCATCTCAGAAAGTCGGTGAGGATGTTTGGAATAAAGCCAAGGCGATTTGGGGGAAGTTACAACCCAAAGTAGAGGCGAAGGAAGAAGCCAAAAACGCAGCCGCAGCAGCAATGCAAAATCCAGGGGATGAAGATTACCAAGCAGCTTTACGAGCGCAATTAAAAGATATTTTAAAGTCTGAGACAGCACTGGCGGAAGAGATAGCCAAGATTTTGCAAGCATCGGCTGATAAACCCGGTGACAATATTCAGATGAGTGCTAATGCTTACGACCAAAGTACGGTGAAGCAAGTCGGGAAGATTGAGGCTAATGAGGTGAGCTTTTAACTTCCCGACTTGTAGCAAGTGGCGTTAGAGGTTTTGATTCTTGCTCCCCTTCCCTTGTAGGGAAGGGGTTGGGGGTTAGGTTTAAAAAAAAGTTGCACACAGCGTAACGTTCTCATTTTGAACAGAAACATTCTCATTCTGAATAAGAAATTTTTCATTCCAAACAAGAACGTTCTCATTTTTAACAGGAACATTCTCATTCTGAGCAAAAAATTTCTCGCTCTAAACATCAACATCCGAGTTCTGAACACCAACATCCGAGTTCCGAACATCAACATCCGAGTTCCGAACATCAACATCCGAGTTCCAAACACCAACATCCGAGTTCCGAACACCAACATCCAGCAAAATTTGTCTATCTGCTGACTAACTATGGCGGAAGAACCAAACCCTAACCACCAAGAAATCATTAAATTAGAGGGAACTGCTCAAGATGAGAGTAAGTTAACTCAAATTGGTCGTGTTGATGCGGAAAACTTCCATCTGAACGCTCAACAAGTTCAATTTCTTGTTCAACTAGAACGCAGTACCAAAGTAGAATCGCCTGGGGTTCTCAAAGCTGGGAATCCTGGTAAAAGTTTGGCTTATTGGCAAGGACGAAAAACAGAATACGCTCAAATACAGCAATGGTTAACTGATAACAATACCTTTTTAATTGGCATAGAAGGCATCGGTGGTACAGGTAAATCAACGCTGGCAACGAAGATTTATGATGAAATTGCGGATTTCCCCAAGCGATTTTGGGCTGATGTCAGTAATGGGGCAAGTTTTAGCGATTTAGCCAGAGAAGTATTAACAAAATTCGGCTTTCAAGTCCCAGAACAAGAAGCGCAGTTAGTGGAAGCGTTAGTTAATTGTTTGCGTTCTGGGCAATTTTTACTGATTATTGACAACCTGGAAAGTTTATTACAACCTGATAGACAGTGGGGAAGTTTATTTTACGGCGACTTTTTTAAAGCATGGATGGAATTTGGCGGTAATAGTAAGGTGTTATTCACCACCAGAGAAAGACCAGAGTTACCACAAATACTTAATTGGCTACCCCTGAAAGGTTTACAAGTAGATGAAGGGGTAGCACTGTTAACCGCACTAGGCATTCGTGGAGATTTAGCCGAGTTTGTCGAGTTAGTGGATGGGCATCCCCTACTGTTGAAATTGGTAGCAGGTTTATTACTAGATAGATATTCTCAAGATCCAGATTTAAGCAGATTAGCAGATTTAGGCTTAGGGAATTTGCGGCAGTTGTTGACAGATCCCAAAGTAATTGGTCAGCATCGTCTAGAAAATGTGGGTATAGTTTTAGTGTTAGATGCCAGTTTTGCAAAATTGAGTGAGTTACAAAAGGCGTTATTGCAGAATATTAGTGTTTATCGTGGTGCGGTTGACAGTGCAGCAGCTGTGGCAGTGTTGCCGGGAAATTCAGAACCAGAGATTGAGGGAGAATTAAGGAATATTGTTAAGCGTTCTTTGTTGGTAGAACAACTCAATGGTAAGCGACGATTTGAGTTTCAGCCTGTGGTTTTGGAGTATGTGCGGTATAAAGCTGGTGATCAGAGTGAGGCGCATCAACGAGCTATTGATTACTATAGTTCAAATCTTAAACAAGAACCCTGGCAGACTAAAGACGATATAAGGGAATATCTACAAATTTTTTATCACTGGTTTCAATTAGAAAATTATGACTCCGCGTTTGGAATATTAATAGCCTGCAATGATTTTTTGAGCTTGCGGGGTTGTTATACAGATATAGTTTACTTATGCAGACAGCTGATAGAAGGTTGGGAAAAAACTGCGGAGAGAGAAAATAGGAATTATCTATTTAGTCTAAATTTTCTGGGCAATGCTTACCAATTTTTGGGGGTATACAAGCAGGCGATTAAGTATCTCCAACACTCTTTGGAGATAGCTAGGAACATAGGTGATAGCTATGTGGAAGCAGTTAGCTTAGGCTTTTTGGGTGTTACTTATAACTTTCTGGGACAATACCAGCAGGCGATTGAGTTTTATTGGCAGTCTATAAAGATAGCGAGGGAAATAGGTGATCGTAATGTGCAAGGTACTTCTTTAAATAATTTGGCAGTTGTTTACGAATTCCTGGGGCAGTACCAGCAGGCGATTGATATTCACCAACAATCTATAAAGATAGCGAGAGAATTAAGTGATCGCAATGGGGAAGGTAATTTTTTAAACAATTTGGGACGTGTTTACAACTGCCTGGGGGAGTACCAACGGGCAATTGAATATCATCAGCAGTCTTTGGATATACAAAGGGAAATAGGGAATCGAAATGGAGAAACCAATTCATTAGGTGGGTTGGGTAGTGCTTACAACTATCTAGGGCAGTACCAGCAGGCAATTGAATGTCATCAACAGTCTTTAGATATACAAAGGGAAATAGGAAATCGAAATGGAGAAGCCAATTCATTAGATAGTTTGGGTAATGCTTACAACAGTCTTGGGCAATACCAACAGGCGGTCGGATTTTACCAGCAATCTTTGGATATAGCAAGGGAGATTGGTTATCGCTATGGAGAAGGCAATTCCTTGCGTAATTTGGGTAATGCTTACCGCGCTCTAGGAGAATACCAGAGGGCGATTGAGTTCTACCAGCAATCTTTGGAGATACAAAGGGAGATACATGATCGCAATGGGGAAGGTATCTCTTTAGGCTATTTGGGCATTGCTTACAACTGTCTGGAGCAGTATCAGCAGGCAGTTGAGTTCCATCAGCAGTCTTTGGAAATCGCCAGAGAAATACGTGATCGAAAGGGGGAAGGTGTATGCTTAGGCGGTTTAGCTCTGGCTTATAACTGTCTGGAGTATTACCAATTGGCAATTGAGTTCTGTCAGCAGTGGTTAGATATAGCTAGAGAAATAAGCGATCGCAATGGCGAAGCAAATGCTTGGTATAGTCTAGGTCAAGTATTAAAAAACATCAACCGAGAATCAGACGCGCTTGGTGCTTATCGCAATGCTCGTGAACTGTATCAAAAAATGGGACATGATGCCAATGTGCAAGATTGCAATGATAGAATTGAGCGTCTATCTCAACCACAAACGCCTGTAGTTCTTCGCCGTGGGTTTTGGGCGTGGTTGCGTCGGTTGTGGCGTTGGGTTCGCTCTTGGTTTTGGCTGTGATTTTATCTCACGCAGCGAATGGAGTGCGATATTGTAGATATAAAGACAAAAAAGAAGAGATAAAAGGATGCTAGAAAAATTAACAGTAACTTATGATGGTTCAGCTTTTTATCCCGAAGAAAGCATTAATTTAGAACCCAATACTCGTTATATCATCCAGATTATTGCTCAACAAAAACCAACAGACACAACTAATAAAAATGCTTGGGATATGCTTGAAGAAATGGCAGGAACGTATGAAGCACCAGAAGATTGGTCAAGTGAACATGATCACTACTTATATGGTACACCCAAACGAAATCTTCATCCATGAACAAAGATAGACTTTTTCTAGACACGATTTTTATTCAAGCAATTCTTAATCCCCGTGACCAATATCATACCCCTGCAATGCAACTTTTACCTCGTGTAAAAAATGCACAGGAAGTCTGGACAACAGAAGCTATTTTTATGGAAGTTGGTAATGCGCTTAGTGCATATAATCATCACAAAGTTGCTGCTTTTATTAAACAATGTTACTTAACTGATAATATGTCAATTATTAATATTACCCCTCAAGTATTTCAACAGGGGTTAAATTTATATGAATCTAGACAGGATAAAACATGGGGATTAGTAGATTGTATTTCATTTATCGTCATGGAACAGGAAAATTTAATTGATGCTGTCACATCAGATATTCATTTTATTCAAGCAGGGTTTAACGCATTATTACGATAAAATAAAATCTTAACTTGTTTCGCAACCACAAACGCCTGTAGTTACTCGCCGTGGGTTTTGGGCGTGGTTGCGTCGGTTGTGGCGTTGGATTCGCTCTTGATTTCGGCGGTAAACACAATCCATTCACTTATAATTAGTATAAGCTGTTAATTTAAAACTTCTTAATTACCCATGCAGAAACTAGAAATAGAACTCGATCAAGAAACATTTGCAAAAATTAACCAATTGTCACAAACCTATAATTGCGAAATTTCTGACATAATCAAAGCAATGATTGAGCAATTAACACAACCAGAAATTCTTAATGATACATTTATCGGTAAATGGGCTGATGAAGCCGAATTAGTTGATAAAATGGTTGCAGATATTTTAAGAGATAGGAATTGTAGAGACTAAAATTAGGTGTGAGAAAATCTTTAATTGATACGGATATTTTATCAGAAATTCGCAAATTAAAAAATCCTAAAATAAATGCTAAAGCCATTGGTTACATAGGTATATGGCAACAGTACACAATTTCTGTAATTACTGTTTCAGAAATTATCAAGGGATGGAGGAGAATAAATCGCAATGACCGCATTCAAGAATTTTTAACAGATTTGTCTCAACTAGAAATATTGCCTTTGGACCAAAACTGTGCAGAACTTTCAGGTTTGATTCAAGCGGATTTAGAAACATCAGGAAAACCAATCGGATTAGCAGATGTCTTAATAGCTGCTACAGCGATCGCAAATAACTTAGTTTTAGTAACAGGTAATACTAGACATTATCAGAACATTCAAGCATTAGGATATCCTTTATTAATCGATAATTGGCGAGGATGAGTTTTTTTTGATTGATGGTCATAATTAATCAGATTCAAGATTTACATAAACAAGCAATGGATTTCGCTGAAATGGCACAAATTGCTAAACTAAAAGGCGACTCTGTTTCAGCTTTAAAACTCTCCAAACAAGCATTTGAAAAAGAACGTTTAGCAGCAGAATTAATCGTCAATAATCTGGTAGCAGAACCTACACGTTCAGTATTACATCGTAGTGCCGCAACCTTAGCGATTGACTGTGGAGAAATTGCAGCAGCAGAACGTTTAATTGCCATAGTTTTATCAGGAAATCCGCCTCAAGAGATTGCCGAAGAACTCAAAGATTTATTTGTGCAGATTAATATTGATAAATATTTTGCACGTCGTGGTATTGAATTTGATTCAGCTAAACTATAATTATGGATGATATGAAATACAATAATGTAAAACTATATAAGAAAGAAATACATGACCAAAGAAAAAAGGATACAAGCCCCTAAATTTATTTATGGAGAAGAAAAAAGTGAAACAGCATTAATTCAAGCCCCCGGATTTATCCGTGGGGTATTTAATTTTGAATTTTGTTAGCGCAGCGTTAGCGAGTCCGCGAGCGTCATTTTGAATTTTGAATTGGAGCGAAGCGACTTGACACTGAAATATCTGATAGATGAAAATGTCAATCCTCTATATCCAAATCAAATTAAACTAAAAGAACCTGAGATAATCTATATTTATTGATTAATAAAGATGAGTTTAGTCATTTCTGATGAGATTGTTAAAGCAAGTGGATTATCAGAAATATAATTAATTATAGCCAAAAAATAAGAATTGCTTGATAAAATAGTTAGGGATATTTTAGAACACAGGATTAATAAAAATAATGTCTGAAAAAGCCACTACTGAATATAGACATATCCTAGTTGATGAAAATAATGTTCCTTACATTACAGGAACATCAATGAAAGTTGTGGAGTTAGTTACTTCTATTCATGCTTATGGTTGGAGTCCAGAAGAATTACATTTCCAGTATCCACATCTGACTATGAGCCAGATTTACTCTGCTTTAGCCTATTATTGGGAACATAAGGCAGAAATTGATACTGATATGCAGCGACGCTTTGATTATGCAGAAGAATTACGTTTAGAAGCCGGAGAATCCCCCTTATCGAAAAGACTCCGTGCAGAAGGATTAATTAAATGAGTGTTGCTCTTTATATCGATGAAAATGTTCATCGAGGAATTACAAATGGATTACGGTTACGGGATGTAGATGTATTAACAGTACAAGAAGATGGGCGCACTGGCTTTCCTGATCCACTTATACTTGAACGTGCAACAGAACTTGAGCGCGTTTTATTTTCCCAAGATGAAGATTTTCTAGCTGAGGCTAACTGTCGTCAAGCCAAACAAATAAACTTTGCTGGTGTGATTTATGCCCATAAACTCAGAGTTTCTGTAGGTGATTGTATTCGTGATTTAGAAATTATTGCTAAAACTGCATATCTTGAGGAATTAAAGAATCGTGTTCAATATTTACCTTTATAAGTTGGTGAACAGACGTAACACAGATAATGGTAATAGGTTTGTACCTATTACCATTATCTATTACCTATTTGCTAAATATTGATACATCTGCCAACGGGAATCAACTTCAGCTTGTGCTTGTTCTAGCAGTGTTTTAGCAACTTCTGGTTTACTCTTGGTGAGCATTTTGAAGCGATTTTCTTGGTACATGGATGGCTCTACTGATTGAGTAGGCGATCGCATATCTAACTGTAAGGGATTTTTGCCCTGTTCTCGCAACAATGGATTATGACGATACAATAACCAGCGTCCTGATTCTACCAGGGTTTTTTGATGGTTCATCCCGGTGGTCATGTTGATGCCGTGGGCGATGCAATGACTGTATGCAATAATCAATGATGGCCCGTCAAAGGCTTCAGCTTCTAAAAATGCCTTGAGTGTTTGGTCATCTTTTGCACCTAACGCTACACTCGCTACGTAAACATTACCGTAATTCATCGCCATTAAACCCAAGTCTTTCTTCGGCGCAGGCTTACCACTGGCGGCGAATTTGGCGACGGCGGCGCGGGGGGTGGCTTTGGAAGATTGACCGCCAGTGTTGGAATATACTTCTGTATCCATGACTAAAATATTGACGTTGCGACCACTGGCTAATACATGGTCAATACCACCAAAGTCAATATCATAAGCCCAACCATCACCGCCGACAATCCAGACGCTTTTTTTCACTAAGTAATCAGCAAGGGATTTGAGATTGTGGATTTTGGATTTGAGATTGGGGTCAAAAGTCTGGATTTTATCCAACTGTTGCTTTAACAACTCTACGCGATCGCGCTGTTCCCAAATCTCAGTCTCGGTTTTTTGTTCGGCTTTGAGGAGGGAATTAACTAAATTATCCCCTACTTCGGTGCTGAACTGTTGTAATAGTTCCGCCGCGAATTCTGTTTGCTTGTCTAGTGAGAGACGGTAGCCAAAACCAAATTCGGCGTTATCTTCAAATAAACTATTCGACCATGCGGGGCCTCTACCATCGGCGTTTTTCGTCCACGGGGTGGTAGGGAGATTTCCGCCGTAAATGGAAGAACAACCTGTGGCGTTAGCAATAACTGCGCGATCGCCAAATAGTTGTGTTAATAATTTTAGATAAGGTGTCTCACCACAACCAGCACAAGCACCGGAAAATTCAAATAATGGTTCTTGCAGTTGTTGTTGGCGAATTTGGTTGAGTTTTAAATATCGTCTGTCTGGGTTGGGTAAACTCAAGAAGAAATCCCAATTTTCTCTTTCCTGTTCCCGTAAAGGTAGCTGCTGCCCCATGTTAATCGCTTTCTGGGATGGCTCAGTTTTATTTTTGGCTGGGCAGACATTTACACAAATAGCGCAGCCTGTACAGTCTTCTGGGGCTACCTGGATGGTAAATTTTTGGTTGGCGAAGTCTTTATCTTTGGCGTTGACTGATTTGAAGGTAGACGGCGCATTGACTAACTCACTCGGCTGATAAACCTTGGCGCGAATCGCTGCGTGGGGACACACCATTACACACTTACTACACTGAACGCAGATATCTGTTTCCCATACGGGGATTTCTTCAGCAACGTTACGTTTTTCCCATTTCGCTGTGCCTGTAGGAAATGTCCCATCTGGTGGTAATGTACTGACAGGTAAGTCATCACCTTGCCACACCATAATTTTACCCAGAACATCCTGTACAAATGCCGGGACGCTGCTGGGAAAGGGGCTTTGGGTAGACTGTTCTTCATCTATCCATTTCCCTTTTTCCTTGATGGGGACTTGCACCTGATGTAAATTCTCTAGGGTTTGGTCTACCGCTTGTAGGTTCATGCGGACAACTTCCGCGCCTTTTTTACCGTAAGTCTTTTCAATCGCTTGTTTAATTTTAGCGATCGCCTGTTCCTGTGACAAGACTCCAGCTAAAGCAAAGAAACATACCTGCATGATAGTATTAATCCTGCCACCCATACCACTATTACGGGCAACCTGATTGGCGTTGATGACGTAAAGTTTGAGTTGCTTGTCTAAAATTTGTCGCCGGACTTTTAGGGGTAGCTGTTCCCAGACCATATCAGCATCATAGGGACTATTAACTAAGATAGTTCCCCCAGACACAGCCGCTTTTAATACATCTATGCGTTCCAAAAATCCCCAGTGATGACAACCAATAAAGTTAGCTTGGTCAATTAAGTAAGTAGAACGGATGGGTTGAGAACCAAAGCGCAGGTGAGAAACCGTCATTGAGCCGGATTTTTTGGAATCATAGACAAAATAGCCTTGGGCGTAGTTGTCTGTTCCTTCCCCAATAATTTTAATTGAGTTTTTGTTAGCCCCCACTGTCCCATCAGAACCCAAACCGTAGAACATCGCCCGGACAACATTATCGGGTTCGGTGGAGAAATCGGGGTCAAAGTTTAAGGATGTATGCGTTACATCATCATTAATCCCGATAGTAAAGTGATTCTTCGGCGTAGCTTGAGCCAAATTATCAAACACAGCCTTCACCATCGCCGGTGTAAATTCCTTCGACGAAAGCCCATAACGCCCACCAACAACTTTGGGAGTGGTGATAGTCTTTTCTTCCCCTACACCCCTACACCCCTGTACCCCTACACCCCATCCTTCATGAATAGCTGTAACTACATCTTGATATAACGGTTCTCCCGCGCTTCCTGGTTCTTTGCTGCGATCGAGGACTGCGATCGCCTTTACACTATTCGGTAAAGCCTGGATAAATCTGTCTACATCAAAGGGGCGATAGAGTCTGACTTTGAGAACGCCGACTTTTTCACCTGTGGCGTTGAGGTAATCTACGGTTTCATGGACGGTTTCGCAACCAGAACCCATGATGATAATGACGTGATCGGCATCACTTGCGCCATAATATTCATAAATTTTGTAAAATCTACCTGTGCGTTCCCCAAATTTATCCATGATACCCTGAACTATTTCGGGACAGGCGTTGTAATAGGGGTTTGCGCCTTCACGGGCTTGGAAGTAAACATCAGGGTTTTGGGCTGTCCCGCGTAATAATGGACGGTCTGGAGTCAAGGCGCGGGCGCGGTGGGCGAATATTTTATCGTCGTTAATTAGCGATCGTAAATCATTATCTGACAATAACTCGACTTTCTGCACTTCATGGGAGGTACGAAACCCATCAAAGAAGTGTAAAAAAGAAACCCGTGTATCTAAAGTCGCAGCATGGGCTATCAAAGCAAAATCTTGACTCTCCTGCACTGAAGCCGAACACAGTAACGCAAAACCAGTACCACGAGCCGCCATCACGTCGCTATGATCACCGAAAATAGACAGTGCATGGGTAGCCAAAGACCTAGCCGCAACGTGAACTACGGTGCTAGTTAATTCCCCCGCAATCTTGTAGAGGTTGGGAATCATTAATAAGAGTCCCTGGGATGCGGTGAAAGTGGTACTCAGTGAACCCGTTTGTAAAGCCCCATGCACCGCACCAGCCGCGCCGCCTTCGCTTTGCATCTGCACCACACTAGGAACTGTACCCCACAGATTAGGACGACTTTCCGCCATCCAAGCATCCGCCCATTCACCCATTGCTGAAGAGGGGGTGATGGGATAGATAGCTACTACTTCATTTAATTTGTAAGCTACACGGGCAACAGCTTCATTCCCGTCAATCGTAGCAAAGGTTTTATTCATTAATGTGTCTCCCTGTCTCAACTTCTCTTTATGGTCAATTTGGATGCAGAGAACCCGTGAATAGAAGCATCAAAAATAGCCAGAGCCAGGAATTTGCTTGTGATATATAGCGTTTCTTCATCACATGAGGTAATCAGTCCTCGAATTACCCCACCCTAACCCTCCCCTTGGAAAGGGGAGGGAACTAGATTTTCCGGTTTCCTCCCTTGGAAAGCTACCGTGAACATACAATTCATCGAATCACTACCAGTCCTCGAATTACCCCACCCTAACCCTCCTCTTAGAAAGGGGAGGGAACTAGATTTTCCGGTTTCCCCCCTTTCCAAGGGGGGATTAAGGGAGGTAAAACCCGGATCTCAAAGTAACTCCGACTTGTGTGTACACCGTAGCCCCGCAAGGGAGGAGGGGTTTCTGACTTTTCACGGAATCTGGAAAACCCCTCGACCTAGCTTGCTTCCCTACAAGGAGAGAGGCTTTAACTTTTCCCCCTTCCCTAGTAGGGAAGGGGGTTAGGGGGTTAGGTTTCGCGTTAGCTTTTCCACATAACGTGAAAAGTCAGGAGGGGGTTGGGTGCTTTTACCTCACTTAAAGGAGAAACGCTATGTTCAATTTCAGAATATAAAATCAAACATTTAAACTTGTAATTATCCTTAATTGTATTAATTGTGAATGTGGCTATTGGCTATTAGTTTAGCTTGCAAAATACTTCGCATACTATTATGTCATTCACAAAAATATATTATTTCACAAATATTAGTAATGTACTCAATATCTAGAAACGCATATTCATCAGACTTTCAGACTTAGAATTATTGAACGTGGGGTATAGGTGCGGGATAAGTGAATGTAGCAAGCCCTAATTATTTATAACAAATCATATCCCTCACTTATTCATAGTGTGAGATAGTGTGAGATTCAATTTCGATCATAACTGAGTAAAACAAGATCCCCGATTTCTTAAAGAAATCGGGGATCTGAATGTCTGAATGTACAGTTTTTTTGTTGTTTGGTAAATTCTTGTTTCGGGGTTATTTTCTAAGAAGTAGTAATTTGCTCAACCTCTATATTAAATAAAATCACAGAGTTATTAGCAAGATTTTCATTTATAGCAACTTCACATTCCTTCATTTGGGTAATATTTGATTCATTGATAAGTATTTCCTTCAACGTTAATTTGTCATTTTCTTTTGTAAATTTGAGTTTATTTTTAGGTGTTTCATCTTTCTTATTTTCTTGTGTTTCTGTCGATCTAAGAGCAAGTTGATTTCCAGAACTAATTCCTTGCAATGCCAGAAGTGATGAATCAAACTCCGGCATTTTCTTATCTATCATCACTTGAATAATAAAGATGAACCCTAAAAAAACAGTCCATAAAAATGCCTGAAATCTATGGATATTATATCCATTACCATCGGAAAAAATATCTTCCCAATAATTTTCACTAGTTCTTCGAGTTCCTTTTTGTTTATCCTTACCACCCTTGCCATCAATTATAGAAGTAACAGCTACTGTTCCAGTATTAATTCCTAATAAAATGAGTGCTGAATTACCGATTGTGTAGTTTCCATTTGTAAGATAAATGAAAACATAAGAGGGAAAAATTAACCCTGTCCACCACGCTAATTGTGATAGCGATAAACTGTATGGATTTTGCTTGCCAGACACCGCAATCATCTGCTTCTTCTCCTTGCTATAGCAAACACCATTTTCTCCTGGGCTACGTAAAAAATTTTTCCCCCAAAATACAAAAATAAATATCAAAAAAATGACGACGATAGCGACAAAAAGCCACGGTATCCACAAGGCATCTGATTTACTAAAACCTGAAAAAGGCGTATCTTGATTATCCTTGGCGATTACTGCAAAATTAATAGAAACAATTAGGAAGAAACTTAATAATAAAATAGTTGTGAATCTTTTTAAAGCTTTGTCCATTTATTTATGTCCTGGAATCAAAAAGTAAATTGAAAGTAGCAGTCAAATTAAAAATCTCTAAAAAATTTGACCGCACTTGAAATCGAAGGCGTTAGTACACCCTTACAGAAATTCAAGTATCAGGACAATATACGTTGCACTCCCTCTAAAGCAATGGAAGTTTGCCAACTTAAGCACAGGAAAATTAAGAATTATTACAAACGTCCCCGTAAAATCCCAGTCGTAATCTCTTCAACAACTGAGAAATTGAGCAAATCAGATTGCAAAATAGAGCGTTGCATAAATGCGGGATCAATGGAGAGCTTCAAGCAAAGTAAAATATTGACTTTTCGCGCCTAATCTGGAACTGCTGTTTGCAATATGCGCGGAACAAAAATCAGCAACGCCCAAAATTGTTACATCGCGTTACAACTCCGTCATTTTTGCGTAATAGAGTGATTTTAACCTGATAAATAAATTTATAAACTGATAAATTCCGCTAAAATCAGATGAATTAATCTGTTTACTCCTTTAAATTTCAATCTTATGCCTATATACTCTCATGAACGAATATTTACTGCTGTATAACATTCCTGAAATGAAACTAATAAAAGTATGAGGCAACCTCTAGGCTAACTAATTCCCTTGTTTGCCTACAACTTGTGTAAATCAAATCCAACATTTTCCTCATGCCTACAAAACAACGCAGACGTGGTGCAATGCTTACACCAAAAGGACTGCATAAATTACAGGATGCAAAACAACAAGCAGAATTTAATAAGAACGGTAACAAGCGATTTACACTTGTCAATCTGAGTGATACGACAGGTTTAGACTCTCATACCCTGTGTAAGATATTTAGGCGTGAAAGCAAAGTTGATACGCAGTCTCTGACTCGATGCTTTCAGGCATTCCAACTATTATTAGAGCGGGATGATTATGAAATTCCCACAACTCCACTGCTCATAACTAGCTCAGATTTACAACACCGAGAAACAGACGAAAATAAGACTTTAGAAAGACAGGACGAAAAACAACCTGGCCTAAAATTAGAGCGAGATGTAAATGAGGACAGGTTGCCGATGACTGTACCTGAAGAAATTCGCCAAAGAGGAAGAAAACTACTCGAACAATTATCGGGAGAATCTTTAGTAAAGGCAGTTAACTCGTTGGAATCCATTGCTCAAGAGTCTTTACTGCCAAGTGAAAACAAGCTGGAAAATAGCGACAGTCTTGATAAGAAGATTAAGCCCAGTTAAACTAAAAATATATGGCAAGCGCGATCGCACAGAGCGCAGTACCAGAAGCGATCGCTAACTCATAATATAGAGATGTTAGAATTAACACCAAGTTTGCACAACTCGACCTTTTAATTCTTGTCCTAGCCAGGGGGTATTACTCGAAAGGGTATGCAGATTTTTCCTTTCTACTTTCCAGGTTGCTTGCGGGTTAAATAAGGTTAGTTCAGCTTGGTGATGGGGCGCAATTTTACTGATTTTTGCTTGTAAACATTCGGCTGGACGGGTACTCAAAGCTTGCCACAATTGTAATGCTGTAAATTCCCCAGTTTCTACAAGATGCTGCCACAACAGAGGTAATGCTAATTCTAACCCAATTGCTCCTGGTGGGGCTTCGGCAAAGGCTTGGACTTTCTCTTCGTAGCTGTAGGGTGTATGATCAATAGCGATCGCATCTACAATTCCTGTACGCACTGCTGACCGCAAAGCCTGCATATCAGTTGTATTACCTAATGGCGGGTCTAAATGCAGACTAGTGTGATAACTTTTAACAGCCTTGGTATCTAACAATAGGTGCATCCATGTGGTGCTGGCGGTGATGGGTAAACCTTGAGACTTGGCGGCGGCGATTAATTCTACACTGCGAGCGGTGGAGACGCGCATAATATGTATGGGTGTGCCGATGGTAGCTACCAATTCTATTAAAGCAGCGATCGCAGTTGTTTCGGCACTCACGGGGACAGGAGGTAAACCAAACCGCAAAGCATCTGCACCTTCCCTCATTACACCATTAGATGCGAGTTGGCGATCGCAAGGCCAAAAGGCTACAGGTTTTCCCAAAGGCTGCACATATTCCAATAGCCGCCGCACTAATCCTAAATTATCTAAAGGCAACCCATCAGTAAACCCCACAACCCCAGCCGCCGCTAAATCTGCTAATTCTGTTATTTGCTTCCCAGCCACATCCAGGGTAATTGCACCCCAAATATTAAAATGTGGGAAGGAGGAAGAATTTCCCCCATCCCCCATCCCCTTCTGCAACTGCGCCACCAGCGCAGGATTATCAATAGCTGGCGATGTATCAGGTAGAATGCTGACTCTAGTAAAGCCACCAGCAGCCGCCGCTTGTAAAAACGACAACAGCGTTTCCCGTTCCTCAAAACCAGGTTCACCGGAGTGACTATACAAATCCACTAACCCAGTCCCCAGAACTAGTCCCCGACAATCTCTAACTTGGGTATTAGGACTGATATCAGGAATTTGTGGAGCTACTGCTTGGATTTCACCATTAGCAATTATTACATCAGATACTTGGTCAGTTTGAGAAACTGGGTCAATCACCCTTACTTGTTGCAGAAGTTCAGTTGTCATTTGAGCTATTTAGTGCTTCAGCTGTTTATCTATTATTGTTAATCACCCTATAATGCCCCAGCTGCTGTTTTATCTAGTACACCACCACTTAAATGAGTGGTGATGTTCATCGCTTGTAATACTGGCAAACCATTCAGTCCACAAGGATAGTCGATGACGCTGACAGCACCGTTACCTTGGCGGAAATTCCAGAAATTATCCGCAGGTAAACCTAGGATATGACACAGTAAGGTTTTGTTGGTAGCGTCGTGAGCTACGATTAATCCGGTTTGACGTTGATTTTCTAAGGCGGTTTGTATTATTGCTTGCCATGTAGCACTGCTACGTTCCCAGACTTGTTGTAAATTTTCCCCTTCTGGCATTTGCACTGCACCTGGTGTTGTCCGCCAACGATGTAACTCTCCGGGGAATTCTTGGTCTATTTCTACTTCTAACTTTCCTTCCCACAGTCCGTGGCTGATTTCTCTTAAGCCCTCTTGCAACTCTAAATTTACACTGGGATGATGTTGCAAAATAATTTCCGCAGTTTCTTTGGGACGTGCCATAGTGCTACTTACAGCAAAGTCAATGGCTACATTTTGGAGAAATTCCCCGGCTTTTTGTGCTTGCTTTCTGCCGTTATCATTCAGGGGAACATCGATTTGTCCTTGAAATCTGGTTTGGCGATTCCACTCAGTTTCTCCATGACGTACCAACAACAATCTTACGCCTTGATGGCCTGGTCGCAATGACGGCAGCATTTCGCCCATGTGTTGCGTCTGGTTCATCGACTCTAGTTGTACGGGTTCTCCCAAACCACCCGAAAAGTTTAAGACGCTAATACAACAGTTAGATTGTTGAATGGAATGGTAACGATTGGGATGAATACCCAAAGCGGTGCTAATCAGAGCGCGATTGATGCCGTTATGCCCGACGATGAGAATAGTTTCACCTTGATGATGGGGTAATATTTCTTGCCAAAACTGCTGTGCTTGTTCATACACAGCCAGCACAGGGAAATGTTCACGTGTTCCCCCTGTATCCTCCACCAACATCTTGAATTCGTCGGGGTGTTCATGCCAAATGCGGTAATCTTCTGGAAACTTCTGCTGAACATCACTAGAAAGCATTTCTGCCCACAATAACAGATCAATTTCCAGTAATTGATCAGATGTTTGGACAACAGCCGATTTTCCAGAATCAGATGCTAACTCACCATAAATAATATCTGCTGTCTGTTTAGCTCGCTGGAGTGGACTGCTATAAATCGCATTAAAGGCAATATTACTGAGGGCTTTGCCTACTTTACTGGCATCACTACGACCTTTCTCCGTTAACCTTGATACGTCAGTGCGCCCTTGAATGCGTCTTTCGGTGTTATATGTGCTTTGACCGTGGCGCACGATGATGACACGGGTCATCTTTTTGCCCTCCTCTATCTAAAGGATTAATTTTACTGCATTCTGTAGGCAGCATTATCTCTTAGATTTGGGTTTGGTCACTTAATATTTTGATTTGTTTGGGGAACACCAAAAAATAAATTATCCGCAATTGATGGTTGGGTAGGGTGCGTCAGTGCGATAGAACCTAACTATACTCAGAAATCATTCATACTGACGCACCCTACAGTTTGGACGTTTTTTGTATCTGTAAGTCCTTTGTAGTCAGGACTACGCATTTAGGCGATTGTAACAGTTGATTTAGGAATCTTTTGTGTATAATTTACAGCGTTATACTCATAAATAATAACTAGTCAAAAATACGAATGACCAAATAAACAATACTTAACTAAGATATATTTTTAGTCGAAAGAAGTCGATGATTAAGCTATTGGCAATTAAATTACTAAAAATTTAGTTAAATTGCGTAATAGCAGTAGGAATTACTGTTATTTATGAGTGTTAATCGTCATTAGCCTGGGCAATCACTAAAAAATAATTAAAATCCATAACCAAAGGAGAAGCATCTATGTCAGATTCTGCTGTGGAATTCCCGAATTTAGAAAAAGTTCAATCTACTAATATTACTGTCAAACTTACTGAAGCTGATCCTGAAACTATCAAAGAAGTTCAAACTCTACTCACTACAAAAGGTTTGTATAAAGGTAAAGTTGATGGCATTGTAGGTGAGTTAAGCCTAAAAGCATTTGCAGAATTTAAAGAAAGTGTTTGGCTAGATTCTCCCGATTTGTTGGGACCGACTACTGCGGCTAATTTATTAGAGATAGCAGAAAACCATCAAACTAATGAAGAACAAACTCAGCAATTAAAAGTATTACCTGTATCAACTATAAACACTAAAACAGGACGTACTTTGAGGTTAGTAACTGGAGAGACAGTTTATGAAAATGAATTGGTAGTTACTGGAATTCCTCTGACTTGGGGGGAAGTTACTAAAGGATGTGATCCCCAAAGAAACCCAGAGTCAAAAACAGTAATTAATAATATTATTAAAGCAGCTAAAGGCTTTGGTAAAATTCGTGATCAATACGGTATTCCAATTGCTATCACTTCTGCCTATCGTCCTCCTAGTGTGAATCGGCGTATAGGAGGCGCACGCTATTCTCAGCACATTAACGGTCTAGCCCTTGATATTGCCCCTTCCGATGGCAACTTTACCAAACTTTTACAAATCTGTCGCGCTTCTGATTGCACAGGACTCGGTAGAGGAATGCACAAAGGTTTTATCCATTGCGATTGGCGGCCAGGTGGTCGTGTAGTTTTTGACTATTAATTAGCATTTAATATTGCAGTTTCTAGCCCTCGCTGAAGTTATGAGAATTACCAAATTCTCATAACTTCAGTTTTTTATTGGTTTAGAAAAAGAAATATGAAACTTTAATCACATTTCACGTAGTCAAATGGAACATCTTGTCCACCCTTGGTAGGTTGAGACTTTCGCAGTACCATAATAAGCACGAAACTATAGCGTTTCTCGGTTGAATGAGGTACAACCCCACCCGCAACCCCCTCCCCTCAATTGAGAAGGGAGGATAATATGATGTGTGCATCATTCCAGAAGCAAGAGTGTTTATCAGGACGTGTCCCCTTCGTTTGAATTATCCCGTTGGGGCGGGTTGCATGGTGATAGGGAAAAAAGACGCTTCCCCAACAACCCCGCTTGTTAAAAGCCCCATCCCCCATCCCCCTACACCCCTACACCCCTACACCCCTACACCCCTACACCCCTACACCCCTACACCCCTACACCCCTACACCCCTACACCCCTACACCCCTACACCCCTACACCCCTACACCCCTAATGAATAAAGACGATGCCTGTACGTAAAACTTTATTAACACCTGATATTCAACTATCTTACTTGGAGTGGGATCAAGGGAAAGAACCATTACTGTTGTTACATGGTTTAGCTGACCATGCTTTGGTGTGGTCAAGTTTAGGAGATGATTTAGCGGCGGATTATCATATAGTTGCGCCAGATATGCGCGGTCATGGCGAAAGCAGTAAGCCAGAAACAGACTATACTTTTGAAAGTGCGATCGCAGACCTAGAAGCACTCATGGATCATTTGGGGTGGTCATCTGCTCATATTGTCAGCCATTCGTGGACTGGTAAACTAGCTGCTATCTGGGCTAGAGTCAACCCCCAACGCCTACGAAGTATGGTTCTAGTTGATCCCATTTTCATTTGGAAAATGCCCAGCATCTTGCAGCTAACTTTCCCCCTGTTATACCGTTACCTCTCCTTTCTCAAAGGTATGGGGCCATTTACCAGTTATGACGTAGCTGAAGCACAGGCCAAGCAATTAAATCAATATCAGGGTTGGAGTACATTACAGCAGGACGTTTTCCAAGCCGGTCTAGAACAAAAACCGGATGGTAGCTGGGGTAGTAAGTTCACTATTAACGCCCGCGATGGCATTTTTGAGGATGTAATGCTAGTACCTGGGTTTACCATCCCCATAGACACTCCTACCCTATTCATCCAGCCAGAAAAAGGACTCAACCGTTTAGACTGGCAAATCAAGCCCTATAAAACTTACCTGAACAACCTCCGCCTGTGTCAACTTCCCGGTAATCATTGGCCGTTTTTGACTGCACCAGAAACATTTAACCAGACAGTTGCAGCATTTTTAGCAGAATTTAAGTAAAACAAATCTAATTATTAATAGACAGCAACAAAAGAGTAAGACTCAGTTCTATTCTTTTGACTTTTGACTTTTGACTTTTGACTTCCTATCATGAGCCTTTGCATTAATCCAGTTTGCCCCAAACCTAACCATCTCAACAATCAAAAAAACCGCTTTTGTCAAAGTTGTGGTTCTCCATTGGAACTAGTAGGGCGTTATCGGGTAATGCACTTATTGAGTGATACAACTGGATTTGGTCAGGTCTATGAAGCTTATGAACAAGACACAGCTAAAATCCTCAAAGTGCTAGAAGCAAATCTAGCCGATGTTAAAGCAGTAGAACTGTTCCACCAAGAAGCCGTTGTCTTGGGAAAACTCAATCATCCAGGTCTCCCCAGAATAGATGCGTACTTTCAGCATCACACTAGGAATAACTTGAGTTTATATTGTCTTGTCTTAGAAAAAATTAACGGCATTAACTTAGAACAGTGGTTAGAAAAACACCATCAACTTACTTCTGAATCACAAGCTATCAATTGGTTGAAACAGATACTAGAGATTTTGGATTTAGTACATAACCAAAGCTATCTGCACTTAAATATTAAGCCATCGAATATTCTCATCCGACCAGATGGGCAATTAGTTCTAATTGACTTTGGTACAGCTAGAGAACTAGCCAAAAATTACCAAAATCGTAGTGCTACCCCCACTATGTCATCTGGTTATAGCGCACCAGAACAAATGCAAGGAAAAGTGACATTACAATCAGATTTTTTTGCATTGGGACGCACCTTCGTTTTTTTAATGACGGGAAAACATCCTCTAGATATGTATGATGCCCACCATAATTTATTACATTGGCGCAGTCATGCCAATCAATTTTCTCCACTACTATTGAATTTAATTGATTGGCTGATGACACCAGCAATAAATTATCGTCCTGCCAATGCCAAGGAAATTTTGCAGCGAATTAAAGAGATTGAAACGCCTAAAAATGCAATTAAAAATAACAATATTATTATAACAAAAAATATTCAAACTCTCGAATTAACCCAGCCAAAAATCGCTCCACCTCCCTCTCTATCAGCCAAGAAAATAAAAAAAATGCCTTTAATATCACTATTAGTAGCACTTCTATTTTCATTCGGGTTACTCAGTGCAATTGCTATAATGATAGGCTATCCACAATTCGCAACTTTATTACCAATAGCAACTCAAGCTCCAGCAAGAAAAGGGAAGATTGATTATTTTGCCTATGAAGAGGGTAGAGATAGTCAAGGTGGAGTTGCTCAATTTAATATCGCTATTTTATCAGTAGAGTATAAATGGCTTCCAGACAGTAATTTTCAAGTTACAAATAACAATCAGATTATTAGTCTTGATGTTTTAAAGTTAATGTTAGAGCAAGAAGGTATCCAGAAAATTATGGAAGATCCTAATGAAATTATTTC
Source organism: Nostoc sp. UHCC 0870 (assembly GCF_022063185.1). NCBI lineage: Bacteria > Bacillati > Cyanobacteriota > Cyanophyceae > Nostocales > Nostocaceae > Nostoc > Nostoc sp. UHCC 0870. The sequence continues at coordinate 1,635,165 of NZ_CP091913.1, forward strand.
TGTAGGTATAGCTTCTTGTGATACCAAATTGGCAACTGCACAACTTAGAGCATTTGAACGTTCTCAACAAATCCAACTGTTAGCCAAAAAATTATTTAAAAATACAGCCAGTGTTAAAGGTTATCGCTTATTAAACTTAGGTCAATTCCAACGCATAGACTGTAAGCCAAATCAAGATTATACTAGATATCAAAGCAGCGTTATTGTTATAGGAGTTAAAAATAAGTCAAAAAACGTAGTTATAGATGAAGCACTACGCGATAGATTAAAAAACAAGCCTTTTGCTGATTTTAAATTAGAAGATTATTCTTTAGGTTCAGTAGAAAAATTTAAAACTATTTCTAATAATTTATAGAAATAACTACATAAGCTAGGTACAAGAAGAAATAATTGGGGAGTCCCTTTTCACCCCGAACATAAGTCAAACAATTTTGGATTTTAGATTTTAGTAGGGGCGGGTTCACAGATATCCTCAATTATTCACGATGATTCGGGTAAACCCGCCCCTACTGCACCCATAAAGGGATACGGTGAACAAAGTGTTAGGGGTTTAAGTCCCCGGCTTCTATCAAGCCGCAAGTGTTGTGGCGGGGTTTAAATAAATATAAATTTATACTTGCTAATTAGTTAGATATACATTAAAATTTCCGAAATTAGCTAAATTTATAACCACTCGAATTTAAAATGGGTATTCTCAATAGGGTAAAAATAATCAAACTCGATAGTTATTTGATCATAGCTCTGATATCTGGCTTTATTTTTTGCCTATATGGTATCCATTGGGGAAGAGTAGAAGAGTGGAATCCAGATCAAATGGTTTTTAAAGGAAACCTTTCTTGGGGTGAAATTTTCTCCAGCCCTAGTGACTTTCTCAAACCCCCTTTTCACACATATTTCAACTTCATATTATCCTATATTCCATTGAAATTTATTGAGAAAATTTTTCGTCTATCGCAAAATTCACTTACTTCTGGTTCAGTGATGCTCATCTGGTCTAGAATTATTAGTGCTTCTTTGTTTTTGGGTACGATTTTTTTAAATTTTCAAATAAATAAAAGATTTTTTGGGTTGTTTTCTGCCCGAATTATTACACTAATTTTTGCTACTAGTAGCGGCTTTATAGTTTATAGTCACTTTTTGACAGCAGACATTCCTTTAATTTTCTGGATGATATTATCTTTTTACTTTATTCAAAGTATATACTTACAAGGTAAAATATCAAACTACTTGTTAGCTGGATTTTTCACAGGGATTGCTACAGCAACAAAATATAATGGTCTGTCCATAGGCATTGGAATTGTTTTGGCTCATATTCTCTCATTTAACGAATTAGCTTGGAAAAAAATTATTTTCAGTAAGAAGCTGATTTTAAGTTTGTTAACAGTTGTAATTGGCTTCCTAATTGGTAATCCATTTGCATTAATAAATTATCGTCAGTTTGTTTCAGATTTTTTATATAACTATATTACAACACCCATATATAATGGTGAAATAACAGGTACTAACTACTTAACTTTCTTCTCAATATATATTCGCGAAATTGTGGGGCTTCCCTCACTAATAATTATTAGTTTAGCAATACTATATTCTCTATATCTTACTTTTACTAGTAAAGATAATAAGAGAATAAAATCTGTTTTATTAATCTTAACAGTTTTTATTATTTACTACTATAAATTTGCTGATTTCCCTAGATTGGAAACTCGCTTTGTACTGCCTATAGTACCTTTCTGGCTCATGCTATCAGGGCCATTTTGGAATCAAATCAAGTCTAATAAGGCGGCTATATCAGTTATTTTGGTAATTATTATCAGTTACAATACAGTTTGTAGCTTATATGTAGGTAAAAGGTTTTTAGACGATCCACGTATGGTAGCTCAGGAGTGGGTAAAAGCTAATATACCTCAGTTAAGTTTGATAGAGAATACTGCATATATTCCTACATGGAATCGTTTATCAGGAGTTAAGTTAAAATCCAGAAATATGCCATTTATTTCAGGGCGAGGAAAGTTATTTGAGCAAAATTTAACAAATAGATTTAAAAAAGATTCTTGGATAATAAAAAGGTGGCGAGAGTCTCAAAAATCAGATCAAAATATAAATTTTTACTCGCAAGAAGAGTTGGCTAACCGCAAACCTGAATACATTGCCATTAATTCACTTTACTATGAAAGATTTTTTAAAAATGACAATTTGAAGATTTTATATCCAGAAATTAATCAATTTTTTACAAAGTTAATTAGTGAAAAATATCCTTATAAAAGGATATTTGATCAAGAGTCTAAAACTCCACCTATCTGGGCTTATCCTCAGAATATTGATTTTCTCCATAACAGGACAATAATTTTTAAAGGCAAAGATTCTTAATTTTGTTCTCTGTGAGTAGACAATTAATTACATAGTCTTGTTTAACAAAGTATAGGGGTTTAAGTCCCCGACTTCTATCAAGCCGCAAGTGTTGTGGCGGGGTTTAAATCCCCGTTACAACACGTAATTGCGAATTGCGAATTGCGAATTGGTTTAATCATGCTCCCATCCCAGAATAGCGTTTCAATCCCGCACGCCATAACCAGCGATTTACGCCTAAAAATATAAATATCCAGCCTAGCAGAGACCAAAATCCTCGTGCTAAATCCACTGGTAGACCTATTAAAATACTTACAGGAAAATCAATCAAGTAGGGAAAAGGTGTAAATAAAACTATCTCCCGCACAGGTTGAGGAAATACTTCTAAAGGTGCAATTAAACCTGATAAAAATAAATAAAATAAAAACCAGAAATTTTCTATAGCATTAGCTCTTTCCGTCCAAAAAGCGAACATAGCAAAGGTGTATTGAATCACAAATCTTAAAATAAAAGCCAAACTGACAGCTATGGTAAATAAAAATAACTGTCCCAAATTAGGCAACCAAACAGCTTGGGGATAAAGTAAAAAAAACAGAAATGTTAATATTAATATAAATGGCATACGAGCAATTCTTTCTGAAAGATGAGAAGCGACATGATGCCATACAGGGTCTAAAGGTTGTAATAATTTTGGTGATAATTTACCTTCTATAACTTCCTTTTCAAAATCCCAAATTACCCAGACGACGGATATTTGTCTGACAACAAAAGCGGTGAGAAAGTAACGGGCAAAATCAACAGGCGATAAACCAAACTGTCCACCTTGCGACGCTTTTATCCAAACACCCATGAGAATAATTGGTAAAGAACCAGACAAAACCCATAAAATCAGTTCTGCCCGATATTCCACTATATAGGCGTAGTAAACTGTCAACAAAGTTAGAGCTTTTCTAATAATTTTTTTCATTCAATGTTTAGGTTTGAAGTATTTACACGACTCCCGCCTGAAAAACTCGCCCAATGACTTCTTCAACTGGCGGTTCAGTGACTTTTAAATCTATGACTTCCAATTCTGTTAAAATCTGAGAAACTGTGCGGGTGAGTGCCTCTTGTTGTACCATAAAACACACGGCTCGCCCTTCTAAATGTTGCACATCACCATAGACTCTGAGTTTTTCGAGGGGTAGAGGTTCTGCTAACTCTACGTAAACTTCTCGGTAAGGGGCAAAACGTTCTAGGAGTTTATCTAAGCTACCGTCATACATGAGTTTACCTTGATGAATCAGCAGCACCCGTTGACATAAAGCGGTTATATCTGCCATGTAATGGCTAGTCAATAAGACGGTTGCTTGATAACGCTGATTGTACTCACGCAAAAAATCCCGTACTGCTACCTGAGCATTGACATCTAAGCCTAGTGTGGGTTCATCTAAAAACAATACATGGGGATGGTGTAGAAGTGCTGCTAGTAATTCTGCTTTCATGCGTTCACCCAAAGAGAGTTTTCGCACGGGTTGGTTAAGTTTCCCTTCTAAAGCCAGCATTTCTGTTAATTCCCCTACTCGGCGATGAAATTCTTTATCAGAAATATCATAGACAGCCGCGTTAATTTTTAAAGAATCTAATGCTGGTAAGTCCCAGAGTAGTTGTTGTTTTTGCCCCATGACCAAGGTGATTTTTTGCAAAAACGCTGCTTGGCGCAGAAATGGCACATAGCTGGCTACTTTGAGTGTACCGCTAGAAGGGTGAATCAGTCCGGTGAGCATTTTAAGTGTGGTGGTTTTACCTGCACCATTTGGCCCTAAGAAACCCACTACTTCACCTGGGGCAATTTCAAAGGAAACATCCTGAACCGCGTTGATAGAACGGTATGTGCGGCGGAAAAAGTGGTTGATTGTGCCTTTAATTCCTGGCTCTTTCACCGCCACTGGGTAGGATTTACTGAGGTTTTCGGCAATGATAATTGACATATATAAATGTTAAAACCACTTGTGATTGTGTGGTGAAGAGTAATCTTATTTATTATGTCTTGACAGACTAGTACCGCAAAGCGGAAGTCAAAAGTCAAAAGTCATAGACACGAAAGCGGCTTCCCGGAGGGTAAGTCAAAATGAAGGCAGCGTAAGGGTTTTGTTGATTTGGAATGGGTGGTTTATTTACGCCGTGCTGTACTAGTAGGTCATCAGATTTGAATTGAGGGATAAGCTTTTTTTGTAATAAGACTTTATTCCTGATTTTTCTAAGGACTAAAGTCCTTACTACGAACTGTCACTTCAAACGACCCGATCGCAATATACTAATAATCAACCACAATCCCAATAAACTAGCAGCAGCAAACAACACGCTACTGACAAACGATAACTGTGTTGTCTGGGCTTTACTAGAAATCATTGCTGCTCCCATAATCAGTGAACCTACTAGGATACTAAAAGAAAGGCGGTTAGCAGCATCATCCATTGTTCGCCGCACGCCGTCTAAGCCATGTAGGGAAAGATTCCAGCGTAGGGTTTCCGATGTAACTCGATCTAATAACAGTTCGATTTGCCGGGGAGATTGTAAGGAGAGACTTTTAATATCTAAGGCTGTTCTCAGGAGCGATCGCACTGGATTATCGCCTAGTAACTGCCGTCGAAATAAGTCTGTAATTAAAGGCTGTATTTCTTCAAATAAATTTACCTCTGGATTAAAGGTACGCGCTACCCCTTCTAAATTCGCCAAGGTTTTGGCGTACAAGCCCATGTTACCAGGTAAGCGAATTTTATTATTGCGGGCAATTTGCAAAATTTCATAAAAGATTTGACTAAAATTCATCTCCGTTAAACTGACGTTATAATACTTCCGCAGCATCCGGTCATAATCACTTTCTAACCGCGCCACAATCACTGGTTGTGGGGAATCAGCTAGTTGCAGAGTCAATTGGGCGCACCTCCCCGCATCTAAATCTACAATTGCCAACAGCATTTCTGTTAATATCTGCTGAGTCCGGGGATCAAGTCTACCCACCATCCCACAATCTAACAAAGCAACCCGTCCATCACTGAGATAAAAGATATTACCGGGATGGGGATCAGCATGAAAAAAACCATCAACATATAACTGTTGAAAGAAAGCGCGAAATAATAGCGTGGTTATAGCTTTGCGTTCGGCGATGGGGTCTTTACCATTGTTGTCGTTTAAATTGGCTGACAGTATCGGTACTCCGTCTAGCCACTCCATCACCATTAATTTTTCTGTAGTTAATTCCCAGTAAATTTCCGCAACGACAATCTGTTGGGGATCAAACCAACGACTCTGGGATAAATTACGTCGTAACTGGTCTGTAAACCCAGCTTCTCGTTTAAAATCCAACTCAGCTTCTAAAGCTTTGGTAAATTCTTCAGCAATAGATTTGATTTCGTAGTTCTGCCCAAAATCAGTCCGCGCTACCAAATCAGCAATCCCTTGAATTAAAGCGATATCTTGCACAACTGTGACATCAATCCCCGGACGTTGTACCTTCAAAGCAACCTCTCGACCATCCATTAATGTAGCGCGATGGGTCTGGGCAATTGATCCCGCCGCTACTGCGACGTTATTAATGTGCTTGAAAGTCTCTTCTAGAGGTTGTTTTAGTTGTTTGCGGATAACTATTTCAATCTCTGCCCAAGGTACAGGCGGTACTTCGTCTTGCAGAGTAGAAAGTTCTTCAATATAAGCTGCACTCAGTAAATCTGGCCGGGTAGAAAGTAGCTGACCGAGTTTGACATAAACAGGCCCCAAATCCACCAGAATGTTTTTTAACACCGCCGGTGTGGGTAACTGAGGTTCATCAGCTTTGCCGCCTGTTAGCAGCCGCCGCATATAATCCCAGCCATTGCGGAGAACGACTTCGATAATTTCTCTTTGGCGTGGAACAGTGTAGGTGAGGAACATTTTGGGGATTGGGGATAAATCAATTCAAAATTCAAAATTCAAAATTCAAAAATTTCTGGGGATTGGGGACTGGGGATTGGGATTGATAAAAATTCGCTCCCTGCTCCCTGCTCCCTGCTCCCTTTGACAGCGCAGACAGTCAAGTTATAATGCAAACAATGGTTTTACGCATCTGCCAGGGGTTTTAAGTTTTATACAATAAAAATTAGAGCAAGTCGGTAAATCGGGGATCGCTTTGTAGTGTTTTGAGGATCTGTTTAATTTCCTGGGTGCGTTCTTTGTTAACTATGAGTGTGACATTGCGATCGCGCACAATCACTACATCCTCTAAACCAATAGTAACAACTACATCCTCTGGGTTAGTAGCATAAACAATCGCCCCCTTTGTATCTAAACCCACATGGGTAGCAAGTTCTACATTGGGATTTTCCGGCTTTTTCATGAGGCGTTCAATCGCATTCCAATCGCCTAAGTCGTCCCACCCAAATTCTGCCGGTAAAACATATGCTAGATTGGTTTTTTCCATGAGTGCATAGTCTATACTTTTTTTAGGCAATTGGGGATAGACATCAACGCCTTTTTGTGCTATTTGTTCAATAATTTCTGGTGCATGGGTATACAGTTCCTTGAGAACAACACCAGCCCGAAACACGAACATACCGCTATTCCAGCTAAATCTGCCCGTAGACAGAAAGGTTTCTGCTGTTTCACGGTTGGGCTTTTCAGTAAAGCGATTAACGTGATAGGCTGGCAACTCATTAAAGCTACCAATATGTTCGCCTTGTTCAATGTAGCCGTAACCAGTTGATGGGAAGGTAGGCTTAATACCCAACGTCACAATCGCTGGTGTGCTTGCCGCTAATTGGATAGCTGCATCTAATGTGCGTTTAAACGCTTGTTGATCAGCTATCCAGTGGTCAGAGGGAAAAAAGCCGATAATCGCGTCGTCTCCGTAACGTTTTTGAATTTCTAAACTTGTCCAAGCAACAGCAGCAGCAGTGTCTCGACCTTGCGGTTCAGCCAGCAAGTTTAGAGATGACAATTCTGGTAATTGTTGTCGCACTCCTGTAGCTAGCTGGCTAGAAGTAACTACCCACAAGTTATCCCAACTACCTGCGAAAGAAAGCAGTCGATCGGCAGTTGCTTGTAAGAGACTTCTAGAGCTACCATCAAGACTTAAAAATTGCTTGGGTCGGTCTTGGCGACTGAGAGGCCAAAAACGCTCACCTTTACCACCTGCCAGGATTACTGGGAACAAAGAACTACTCATGTTGTCATACAGACCTACGCTAGAACATTTTAAGTGTACAGTGCGGTCTGACCCTGGCAAGTTTGGTGGCTTGCATTAACATAACTTTTAGGGAGTGGATGAGTGGGGAGATAATTGTGATTAAACAGGTTCAATGGTCAGACAATCAGGTTACACCTCAAACAATACCGAATTTAGAATTAGAGGTCGGACCTTCACAACTACAACGTATAGATCATCAAGTCATACCGCAATCAACAGCCGATCTGGAAGTCATACCTCAAGAGGAAGCAGCTAACAGTTCTCGTAATGTCGTCGAGTCTGTAGGGGCAATTCCTAACGAGCTGTATGATCGGTTGGGCTTAACCATGCCTCGCTGGTTATTGTGGGTTTTGACATCGGTGCTGGGCATCATCATGTCTGGGCTGTTAGTATCCACCTTGGCACTGTGGACTCCTTTATGGAGTAATCTAGACCGCACCGACGAAGAATTAGGATTTGCTGGTCAAGATGAGCAAAAAACGCCGCTACCTGGGGAACTGTGGAGCAAAATTTCCCAATATCAGATATCTAAACCAATGAATATTCTGATTATGGGGATTGAGCCAGTCAAAGGTGCTGTAGATGGCTCACCGGAAAGTTTTTCTGGCAATAGCGATACTATGCTTCTAACCAGAATCAACCCCAGCAGTAAAACCATGCGGGTACTGTCAATTCCTAGCGATACCATGATTGCTATCCCAGAACAGGGATTAAATAGGGTGTCTGAAGCTAATACTAAAGGAGGGCCAGTTTTAGCAGCACGGACAGTCAGCCGCACTCTAAATAATGCCCGCATTGACCGCTATATCCGCATTTCTACTAGTGGCTTAAGGCAATTAGTTGATCAGTTGGGTGGGGTAGAAGTTTTCGTCCCCACAGCCATGTCATATCAAGACCCCAGCAGTGGCTCAACGATAAGTTTAGTTAGTGGCTGGCAAACTCTCAACGGCGAACAAGCAGAAGTGTTTGCTCGTTACCGAGAAGAAGGTTTAGGGGATTTACCCAGGGTACAACGACAACAAGTCCTAGTGACAGCTTTGTTGCGAAGGCTTACTAGTCCTACAGTATTACCCAGATTGCCCCAATTAACCCGGCTGATGCGGAAATATTTTGATACAAATCTGAAGATAGAAGAAATGATGGCTTTGGTGAATTTTTCCGTGAACTTAGAACGGGATAATTTCCAAATGGCTATGTTACCCGGTACATTTAGCAGATTTAGTAAAGATCCCAATAGCTATTGGCTGAATTTGAACGGTCAGCAAAATTTATTGAATAATTATGTAGGCGTAGATATACCTAGTCTGAAGCCAGATTCACGACCAGTTTCTAAGCTCAAAATTGCTATTCAAAATGCTTCTAATCAACCTCAGCTAACTGAAAAAGTTATTGCTTACTTGAAACAGAAAGGCTTTACAAATATTTACACCGTTCCTGCTTGGCCTGATACCCAACGCCAAACCCAAATTATCGTGCAAAGAGGCGATCGCTCGGCAGCAATTGACCTCCAAAAAATCTTAGGATTGGGTTTAGTTGAAGTCAAATCCACAGGGGATTTAGAATCAGACATCACAATCCGCATTGGGAAGGATTGGAAGTAGTGAGTAGTGCTGAGTAATGAGTAATGAGTAATGAGTAATGAGTGCTGAGTAGGAAGAAATTTCCTATAATTCACTCATTACTCTTAATTTTTTAGTCATAACTTAGGGCTAATACTGTTTCTTAATGAAGATCCACTTTATTCTGCACTGTAGAGACTTTGCATACAACGTCTCTAAATCATTTATTTGAGGCAACTTTATAGATAATTGCTATAAAATTCGTAAATTTATGAAGAAGATTTGGCTGAGATTGTTTAGTTTAATTGTAATTTTACTGCTGGCTTGGTTTTGGATCATCATCAATCCCAAGCCGGCTTTTGCTCAAGTTAATACAATTAATTACAGCAATACCAATCTGGAAAATCGTGATTTTACTAACACTGATTTAACAGGTGTAACTTTTGTAGCGGCAGAAATGCGGGGTACAAATTTCCAAGGTGCAAATTTAACTAACGCTACTCTGACTAAGGGTGTGTTGTTAAAGGCTAATTTAGAAGGCGCGAATTTAACAGGTGCTTTGGTAGATCGGGTGACTTTAGATGGTGCAAATTTGAAAAATGCCATTTTCACGGAAGCTACTTTAATTCGCAGCCGTTTCTATGATGCTGATATTACTGGGGCTGATTTTACAGATGCTATTATTGATCGCTATCAAGTATCTTTGATGTGTCAAAGAGCAGATGGTGTAAATTCTGTGACTGGTATTTCTACACGCGAAAGTTTAGGTTGTCGCTGATACCAATTCAAAATACCCGATGGGTGATCGCAGTAGTGTCTCTTTTTCGTAGCAATTGTGTAAGTTCTACTAATATGGTCGTTTTTATTGGTGTTTCCTTAAACCCCAATAATCAGTACGCCATGTTCGTCATGATCACTTAAAATTAGCCTGACAGACTGCAAGATTTCCGGTTTAATTTAGTCAGATATGCAGTCTGCAAGAGTTGTCGGGTATTATTTGTGAGCAATCAAGACCAAAAACCCTCTCGTTCTTTCGCTGGGATTGCGGGCATTGTTGCCGCAGCCACATTAATTAGTAAAGTATTCGGTTTAATCAGACAGCAAGCGATCGCAGCTACTTTTGGTGTAGGTGCAGCTGCTACGGCTTATAGTTACGCCTATGTCATCCCCGGATTTTTATTGGTATTACTAGGGGGTGTGAACGGGCCGTTACATAGTGCCATTATCAGTGTTTTAGCCAAGCGTAAAAAAGAGGAAGCAGCCCCCCTGGTGGAAACGGTGACGACTTTGGTGGGGGGTGTGTTATTGCTGGTAACGGTGGCGCAGATTTTCTTGGCAGATAATATTGTTGATATTGTCGGTTATGGTTTGGATGCCAAAACTAGAGCGATCGCCATTGAACAGCTAAAAATTATGGCCCCAATGGCTTTATTTGCTGGATTGATTGGCATTGGTTTTGGTACTCTCAACGCTGCTAATCAATACTGGTTACTTTCCATTAGTCCACTGTTATCTAGTGTGACGGTAGTGATTGGTATTGGTGTATTAGCTTTACAGTACGGCAAAGACATCATTAAGCCAGAATACGCCCTCATCGGTGGGATGGTATTAGCTTGGGGAACTTTAGCTGGGGCTATTCTTCAGTGGGTGGTGCAGTTAATTGTACAGTGGCGGCTAGGACTCGGTACATTAAAGCTCAGGTTTGATTTCAAATCCCCTGGAGTTCAAGAAGTGATTAGAATCATGACTCCAGCAACGGTTTCTTCCGGGATGATGCCGATTAATGTGGCGACTGACTTGTATTTTGCCAGTCCCATTCAGGGGGCGGCGGCTGGTTTTAACTATGCCAATTTATTAGTACAGACTCCCTTGGGGATTATTTCTAATATAATTTTGTTGCCCCTATTACCCATTTTCGCCAAACTTGCCGAACCAGAAAACTGGCCAGACTTAAAGTTACGCATTCGTCAGGGCTTATTACTAACTGCTGTGACAATGTTACCTTTGGGGGCGTTAATGGTGGCGTTGTCTGTGCCGATTGTGCAGGTGGTTTATGAACGTGGTGCTTTTAAACAAGAGGCTACGCAGTTAGTTTCATCACTGCTGATCTCCTACGGGATTGGGATGTTTGCGTATTTGGGGCGTGATGTTTTGGTACGGGTATTTTATGCTTTGGGTGATGGACAGACACCATTCCGTATCAGCACCTTTAATATCATCTTGAATGCTTCCCTAGACTGGATTTTGGTCAAGCCTTTTGGTGCGCCTGGTTTAGTGTTAGCTACAGTCGGTGTAAATTGTAGCTCAATGTTAATGTTGTTATGGTTGCTTGACCGTCGCCTCAATGGTTTACCGTTACGTGAGTGGAGTGTGCCAATTTTAGGGTTGACGGCTGGTAGTATCGTGGCGGGAGTGGCTAGCTTTGCTACCTTGGTGGGGACACAGAAGTTATTGGGTACGCAGGGTTTAATCATTCAACTATTGCAGTTATGCGTATCTGGGTTAGTGGGGATTTTGGTATTTGCGGCGATCGTTTCAGTTATGAAAATACCAGAGGTGAATAGTTTCGCCGTGCGGATGCGTCAGCGATTTTTGAAGAGATAAATATAAATTGTTCACGTTCGCATCTTGCAAGAAAGGATGAGGTCTTCCGCATTACGTTAAACTGAAGTCAGCCTTTGTAATGTAGCGGTTGTGTCCCACATCAGTAAGAGTGCGGTTCACGCAGTTCACTGCATAAATCCCGACTGTCAACGTCCCTATCCCCAACCTTGGGGAAACAAGTTTTGTAACAGCTGTGGCGCAGTGCTACAGATGTTAGATCGTTATGTGCCAATACAACCCTTGGGTTCGGGGGGATTCGCCCAAATTTACACAGTCTGGGATGAAGTGACACAAAGCGAAAAAGTGCTGAAAGTTTTGGTGGAAGAGTCACCCAAGGCACTAGAATTATTTACACAAGAGGCGGCGGTTTTGGTGAGTTTGCGGCATCCGGGAGTGCCGAAGGTGGAAGCAGATGGAAATTTTCAGATAAATTTGACCAATCCCAAACCGCGCCAGTTAGCTTGTCTGGTGATGGAAAAAATCAACGGGCCGACTCTGGCAGAGATTTTAGAAAATTATCCCCAAGGTTGTCCAGAGGATGTTGTTGTCAACTGGTTGATCCAAGCACTAAAAATTTTACAGGAATTGCATAAGCGTCAAATTATTCACCGCGATATTAAACCTTCAAATTTGATGTTGCGGACTCCTGTATCAACAACATTACCAAATCAAGGCGGGACTGGCTGGGAACAATTGGTGCTAATTGATTTTGGTGGGGCAAAACACGTTAAAGCGGCAAGGCTGCGTCATGAATCTAGTTCTACAAGGTTATTTTCTTCTGGTTACAGTCCACCAGAACAGGTGAGTGGGGGAAACGTCGGGCCAGAAGCTGATTTTTATGCCCTTGGTCGAACTATGATTGAATTGCTGACAGGGAAGTATCCCGCAGATTTGGAAGATCCGCAAACAGGGGTTTTGCAGTGGCGTAACCGGGTGAATGTAAATCCTAAGTTGGCAGATTTATTAGATGAGATGGTAAATGAGGATGTGCGATCGCGCCCCACCAATGCTGCTATCATCCAAAAACGGCTAGCCAAAATTACTCACCCATCGTCATCATCACTAGAAACTAGTATCCAGCGAGTTTTAAGCCAAATTGCTCACCAATTTCAACTCTTACTGCAAGGGACTGAACAAGCATTAGGCGACTTTGGTCAAACTGTTCGCAAAATATGTTTGTGGATAGTTAAGACAATATTTCAAATTTTCACAGCTTGTGTGGCGACAATTTGGGCGATGCTACTGACTGGTTTGGGTGCTGGTGCAGGCACAATCACCGGGTTTATTTTGGCATATCAGACCAGCTTAGGCGATCGCTTTGTTGAATTGATCTCTACTCAGCTACCCGAATTAGCGACTAAATCTCAACCTGCTGTAGGTGCAGAAATCTTAGTATTTGCCGCCGCAGGCTTAGGGACAGCCTGGGGACTAACAATTTCCGGTTGCTTTGGTCAACGGCGGCGGTTTTTAACAGCATCATTAATGGGTACAACCAGCTACGTCTTCGGCTGGTTATTATGGCAAGTTATCACATCTACTAGCGATCGCGGTGAAGGTTTAGTAGCAGCAACTGCGATCGCTGTTTTTTTGTTAGCACTGAGTACCGGTTTTCGTAGTCATCACATAGTTTATGCCGTAATCGGAGGCTTTGGTGCAGCAATGGGTTTTGCCGCGTTGCTAATTTTAGGATTTCCCACCACTGTCTTACAATTTTCTAGTCGTCCCCTGTGGTCGGAATTATCCTTACCCATAGCCTTTTTTAGTTCCGTCGGTATCTTTACTAGCTTTTGGTTAGCAGTAAGTTATTACCTAATTGTCCCCAGTTTAAAGTTTTTAGGCTGGCGATAGAGTGAGTAACTGGGGATAAATCAAGTCAAAAGTCAAAAATAAATTGCATCTGATGACCATAGATTCATTTCTATGACCAGAAACACTACCAGCCCAGAACGATTCGCACTTGCACGTATCTCGTCCATACCCATTCACAGCTTATACAGAGAGAGCTTTTTTACCTCCGTCCCGACTTTTCAAACATCCTCTCAAAGTCAAAGCATATGACTATAGTGTTGCATATATGTTGCGATCGAGTATCTCATTTGCATAATATGAATTTCAACTGCAAAGGGATGAAATAGCAAATAGTTGAAAATAACCAGTTATATCAACTTTTAATGCTAACTTTGTCCATCGTTGCAAGAGTGAGCAAATACATCAAATAATGTGCTTTAACGCTTTTATCAGGTGTTAGATAATCCTGGGAATATAGCCTTTTCATTTTATATGGAACATCAGGTTATATCGAACAAAAATTAATTTCTTTTATATCCTATGCTTAACAATCACAATTAAATGTGATTATTTAACGGTGGTCATTAAATGCCATTTTGACACTTAACTAGTCAATAGCTGTCAGTCTAATTTTTGCTGAAAATTTAGTGATGGCACATTGATTATCTGAAAACAAGGCTTTTTCAACATTAGTAAATTTAGGAGATACGGATGACAACACTCAAAGGGAAGACAGTTCTTTTAACTGGTGCTTCACGCGGTCTGGGAGTATATATTGCCCGTACCCTGGCAAAAGAGCAAGCAACTATAGTTGGTGTTTCTCGTTCAAAATCAGAGCTAGATCAAGTATGTTCTCAAATCAATGATTTTGGTGGCAAAGGGATCGGTATTCCCTTTGACATGACAAACGTGACAGAACTTTCTACTTTAGTACAGCAGGTTGATAGAATTGTAGGTCCAGTTGATATTTTAATTAATAATGCTGGCATAGAAGTTTATCGTGTTTTTGTAAACTATTCTCTAGAAGAAATACAGTCAATAGTGACAACTAATCTACTATCTGCGATTGAACTAACTCGTTTATTACTACCAAGTATGTTAGAACGAGGTAGTGGAAAAATTATTAATGTTGCCTCCATAGCAGGTAAAAAAGGCGTTGCCTACAACAGCATTTATTCTGCAAGTAAAGCTGGTTTAATTCTGTGGACTGATGCCATACGACAAGAATTAGCTGGCACTGATGTAAATATATCGGCAATCTGTCCAGGATATGTAAGTAAAGTCGGAATGACTGTTAACAGTCATGTACCAATACCCAGATTAGCGGGTATCTCCACACCAACATATATAGCAAATGCCATCCTCAAATCTCTGCAAAAAAAACAACCGGAGTTAATAGTTAATGAAAATATTTTAACCGAAATTATGACAAAATTTTTGTTTGCGTTCGGACAGATTTATCCCGAATTTGTAGACAAAGTTTATCGACTCATTGGCGTAGTCAAACTTAATCAAAGGCGTGCAGATAAATTGAACGATATGGCAATTATGTCTAATAAAATACCGACAATCTTGACTAATACTGCTGTTTTAAAATAATAGGCTAATCTAAAATTTTATAATTCTCAAACTTGAGGATTATAAAAAAGCTAATACTTAATTAGTTCATTTTTGCCATTAAGAGTTGGACGTTACTTGAGCCTCGCCCACAAATTATTTTATATGGATATGTTGCAACCTGGAAGCTAACATCTTTAAGACTTAAAAGAACGTAACTCCTTATCCACTCTTTTCTCATTTATGGTTGATATGCCTCGTTTCATGAAATTGGTCAAAGAGCTTCCTTTGAATCTCCAATGATAGTAGGTAATCAAAATTTTGCCCCCATAATTCCGATATCTACTTAAGTTATGAACCTGATCCGCCTTCTGTTTCGTACTTCTTCTTTTCACCTTAGTCTCGCAATCATGGCTGGTATTCTCGGCGGTGCTACTGCTGCTGGTTTAATTGCCCTAATTAATCAGGCATTAAATCAAAACCAGCCATCGACAAGTACGTTAGTTTGGAGTTTTGTCGGTCTTTGTCTGCTGCGGCTGATTGCTAATTTTGCTTCTCAAATTCTGTTAATCAATCTCTCGGAAAAAGCCATTCTCGACTTGCGGATACTCTTAAGCCGCCGCATTCTTGCATCACCTCTGCGTAATTTAGAACAAATCGGTGCTTATGGTCTTTTAGCCGTCCTCACTGAAGATATTCAAACAATCTCTAACATGGCTATTACTATTCCCTTTTTGTGTACAAATATCGCCATAGTAATTGCATGTCTGATTTATCTTAGCTACCTCTCTAAAATGGTTTTTATGATTGGTATTAGCTTTATGTTCTTGGGAATACTCAGCTATTCACTACCAATGATTAAAGCCATGTCTTTTCTAAAATTGGCTCGTGAGCAGGAAGATAGATTATTTAAGCATTTTCGCACTGTAACTCAAGGCGCAAAGGAACTCAAGTTACATCGCCAGCGACGGCAAGCATTTATCTCTGAAGATTTACGTAATACTGCCCTCAAGTACCGCAGTCATAATGTGGTGGGTATGAGTATCTTTGCTGGTGCTGCTAGTTGGGGACAAATTCTGTTTTTTGTAGCTATTGGTTTGCTCTTATTCATAATTCCAAATATCAGAGAAATTCACCCTAAAGTTCTATCTGCATATGCTCTAACTATCATCTATTTGATAGCACCGTTAGAATACATTATTAGTCTTATGCCTAGCATCTTTCGGGCTTTAGTTGCTTTAGATAAAGTCGAATCTTTGGGTTTGTCATTGGCAAATTATTCAAATGAAACTGTTTCTGATGATTTGCTGAATTCAAATAAAGATTGGAAAGATATAGAACTAGTAAATGTAACTCATACTTACTATCAGGAGAGAGAAGATAATAATTTTACTCTTGGACCTATTAATCTCAAGTTTTATCCAGGAGAACTTATTTTTATTGTAGGAGGTAACGGTAGTGGTAAATCTACTTTAGCTAAATTAATTACTGGGCTTTACACCCCTGAAAAAGGAGAGATTTATTTAGATGGTAAGTCTATTAATAATCAGAATCGAGAATGGTATAATCATCAGTTTTCTGTAGTATTTTCTGATTTTTATCTTTTTGATCGCTTGCTGGGTTTGGATAGTAATGATTTGGATATTCAAACTCGAAAATATCTTACTCAATTACAACTTGACCATAAAGTTAAGGTCAGTAATGGTGTGCTTTCAACCACTGATCTTTCTCAAGGACAGCGTAAGCGTCTTGCTCTGATTACAGCTTACTTAGAAGATCGCCCCATCTATATGTTTGATGAATGGGCTTCAGATCAAGATCCAGTATTCAAAGAAATTTTCTACACTCAACTTCTAGCAGATTTAAAGAACAGAGGAAAAACTGTACTAGTTATCTGTCACGATGATCAGTATTTTTATTTGGCAGATCGGATTATCAAGCTGGAATACGGACAGATTAAAGATGAAAATTTAGCCATTGCAAAGGAGGAAAATAATGTTTACAACTAAACTCTTGTTACTATCTGAGCAACCCACTAAGTTTTTAAGAGGGAAAGAAATTACATTAAGAGAAAAACAAGATAGAACTTTAGAAGCAGATGTAAAATCCGTTTTATCTTACAAAGCATGGATTAATGCCAAAACTAATAATCTTTTGGACAATACAAGAATATTAAGCATAGTAGCATCTGCCAAAGGAGCAGAAAATTATTTACCTTATACTATCCCAAAAATCATTCAACAAATTTCTGAAATAGGAATGAAGGCTGATATAGTAATTGGTCTGAATAATGGTTTTGAATGTCCGACTGTTATCAAAGGTTTAACTTCACTTTCAGATGTCCAAGTAATTCATTTATATACTGGAGATAAGGTAGCCAATAATATCCCAGCAATAATATTTGACAATTCGATGTGCAAAGGTAAACCCTATTGCATAACTAACATAAAATCTCACCAATCCAGGCACAGGATATTTGTCGTTCATCAGAAACAGGGGGAACACGCAGCTGGTAAAATTCGAGTTTTAGGGGATATTTATGGTTCATTGCTACTGGAGAGTATAAATAATGGATGGATACCACCCGCAATTTTAATAGCTTTTGATGCTGAATCTCAGTTTTTAGTTGAGCATAAGCCTTCATCAATTGAATTAGACTCTAATGGTTTAAGTGTAATAGTTAATCAACTAAAAAAATATCCACAAATAGATATTTTAGGAACAAGAAATAAGTTTGCTGTGTATCAAAAATCCATGTTCAATGGTGTTGATATTTTACTACCTAATCTAGCAGAGCAAGTACCTCCGATTCAATGGTTTATAGATATTAGTCATGGAAAATTTAGCGGATTTAAGTATCACCCAGGAGGCGGTACATTTGGTAAAACTGATGTGATGGTTAGCTTATTATTACTAATCTCTGAAAAATATCCTGGTGTCAGATGTGAAGATACTCAACTCTCGGTATTAGCCCACTATGCTGGCTTTATAAGCGATATATTTTTAGATGTTATTTCTATAAATAGAAGCCCTAGTATGGATGAGATGACAAATGATCAGACACCAAAAAAGGCTTGGATAGAACAAATTTACAGATGGTTAGTTTCCATTTATGGATTAAAAATTGTTTACGGTGAGCATAACGTTAAAAGGTTCGCTAATAGTGGTTTTCCTTTGTTTATTTTGACGAATCCATTGGTATTTCTCAAAAGTGTTATGGAAAACGAAAAAATACAATTATATACAGTAATCAAAAAAATAAGATTTTTGCTAATAGCTTTTTTGACATTTCAGCAAATCCTTAAAAAGAGTAGAAAACATCCTGACATACTACAAGGCAATAAAACAAAAGCTTATTGGTAAAAGTAAGGATGTCACCATAAATATATTGAGCCCTTTTTACTGAGTTCGATCCAGTGCTAAGATTCTTGCTACACCTGATCTTCAACTGCAAAAATTAAAAATGTCGATCACCCTGTTTGAGCCATTTCACTATCCACCTCATCCAAACACAATCTTTGTGTTCACACTACCTGCAAATCTGCTGCTATCATGCCTTTGGTGCAAAAATCATCTTAAGCATTACCCCTCAAGGCATTAGGAAACACCAAAAAATAAATTATCCGCAATTGATGGTTGGTAGGGTGCGTCAGTATGAATAATTTCTGAGTATAGTTAGGTTCTATCGCACTGACGCACCCTACAGTTTGAATATTTTTTTATCTGGAAGTCCCTTAATTCCTCTCACCCTGACAAAATCAGCGAACGTACAGAAATTAATACCCCCTGATGGTATTTCTTTGGCCATCAGGGGGTTTATATAGGTGATAGACTATAATTTGTTCGGTATAGTTGATTACGATTCGATTGTAAAACCTAAATTAGTTTTTGACCAGTATGATAAGCAGAATTAATCTTATTTTTATAAGTTCTTTATAACCGCTTCATTCACGTTATTTACTGAGAAAACTAGATACAATCGTGTACGTATATCACAAATTATAATTTGTCATCCATAATAATACCTAAAAAATATAAAATTTAAGTTATTCATTGCTGTATAGTTGTTAACTGGCCATGAGTTATGGAGTGCAGTAGAGGCGGATTTACCCGAATCATCGTGAATATTTGAGGATATTTCTGAAACCGTCCCTACTAAAATCTAAAATTGGTTAACTTTTGACTTGATTTATCCTCAGTTAGAAATACATCATTTAAAATACGTTTATTTGCTATTGCTAAACTTAAAAAAGACTTGCTACAGTATCAAAATTATGTTGCAAAAATTATATTTTCACTGGTGTAATCAACCATAAATTATGTTCATCAAGTGGTAAAGATAGTTTTTGGAAAATGTTATCTTGTGGTACAAAATTTATCTGCAAAAATGGTATTTTGATGATAATTGTGGTAAAAAGTCTCCAAAAAAGCCCAATAAAGTCATATAGATTGCAGAAAATTTTGGCAGAGTTTGACAAACTGAAATCTATCTGCAAAATCAGATTGTCTAACTCATAACTTACGCACGAAAAGATATAGCTAACCTAAATCATTCGTGAGAGCCAAGAATCTCGGTTTCTCAAAGCAACCAGGGTTCTGAAGTCTGGATGGCTATAGATAGTTAACATCATAAATTTGCATCTCACCCTCATAGCCTGTTATTAGCAATGGCGTACCCACCCAGCGTAGGCGATCGCCATTTAAAAAAGCTGTGAATTTAAATATTTATCAGGCATAACATCTAAAACTCGATAAAGTCGGAAATTCTTAATTACGAATTTGTAACCTCGCTTTTTGACTTTCATCAACACAATTTCAGATAAACGGGTAAAAAACCATGTCAAGGGTGACTGAGCAGCCAAGCTCAAGAGAGCAGCCACTTGAGCTAGAACAACCTAAGATTTGGTGGGGTCTTGCTGTAGCCCTACCAGTAGCAGTGGCTGCTGGCTTATTAGCTACAGCAAAATTTGAGCAAATCAGCAAATTCAACCCATCTGTACCCATCAAACCAGTCGCTAGTAGTATTAGTGCTTTGGGACGCTTAGAACCACAAGGCGAAGTGATTAGACTTTCCGCACCAGCAGGAGGATTGCAATCATCTTCACGAGTCAAGCAGCTCTTCGTCAAAGAGGGAGAACGAGTGAGAAAGGGACAAGTGATTGCAATTTTAGATAATCATGATACTCAACTAGCGGCTATGGATGAAGCAAAAGCACGACTTCAAGAAGCCCGTGCTAGCCTGGCGCAAGTTAGAGTAGGGTCGCCTAGAGATATTCAAGCACAAACAGCAGTCATTGCTCGCTTGCAAGCTCAGTTACGGGGAGAAAGCGAAGCCCAGCAAGCGATGATTACTCGCATAGCCGCCCAATTAAGTGCTGAAAAAATTGCTCAACAAGCCACAGTCAATCGTTTAGAAGCGGAACTCAGAGGACAACAAGATAGTTTAAGAGCCACACTCAATCGCATCCAAGCCGAGCAACGTAACGCTCAGGTGGATGCTGGACGCTACGATTTTCTCTACCGAGAAGGGGCAATTTCTCAGCAAGAACGAGATAGAAGGCGATTGAGTGCGATTACTGCTAATCAACAAGTAATTGAAACCCAAGCCGCCCTCCGTCAAGCAGTGGCGAC
Source organism: Nostoc sp. UHCC 0870 (assembly GCF_022063185.1). Classification (NCBI taxonomy): domain Bacteria; kingdom Bacillati; phylum Cyanobacteriota; class Cyanophyceae; order Nostocales; family Nostocaceae; genus Nostoc; species Nostoc sp. UHCC 0870. Next base: position 1,655,853 of record NZ_CP091913.1, read on the forward strand.
TATACGACAGCAAGTAGCTGAGGCTAGAGCAAATCAAGTCAAAACTTTATCAACTTTGCAACAGCAGCTAGTAGAAGCTAGAGTTACGCGAGAGAAAACTATCAACACCTTACGAAGACAAATCGACGAAGAAAAAGCCAGACTCAAAAGACTGGTGGAAGTTAGTCCTACCGATGTGCAGATGGCGCAAGCTCAAGTTAGTAATGCGATCGCTAACGTCAGAAAAGCCGAAGCAGAACTAAAATTAAGCTACGTGCAAGCACCAGCAGCTGGGGAAGTTTTAAAAATTCACACCAAGTCAGGCGAATCCATTAGCTCAGAAGGTATTGCTGAGATGGGTGAAACTGAACAAATGACAGTGATTGCAGAAGTACCTGAAGACGGTATTGGTAGAGTGCGTGTTGGTCAAAATGTCACAGTCTCTAGCAACAATGGTGCTTTTAGCGGCGAATTAAAAGGAACTGTCACTGAAATTGGTAGAAGAATCGGTAAAAAAGACGTGCTAAACACAGATCCCGCAGCTGATGTTGATGCCAGAGTTGTAGAAGTAAAAATTACCTTATCACCAGAAGATAGTGAAAAAGTTTCTGGTTTAACCTACGCCAAGGTAATGGTTGAAATTAATAACTAATTAGGTGACAGAAGACAGGTGACAGGTGACAAGGGAAGGAGTTTTGACTGTGGACTAATAGCTAATGACATTTTTTGAATTCAAAATGCAAAATTCAAAATGAAGAATGGAAATAATTTTGAATTAATTCTGGGTACAATCCCCCGCCACAATTTTCTCTACGTTCCCTGCGGGACGCTTAAGCGAACAATTAGCAGTGAGTAGCCTACGGCAAGTAAGCTCCCACTAATTATCTTTAATTTTGAATTTTGAATTTTGAATTTTGAATTGGAGCGAAGCGACTTGACTAATTTCTTCACAGCAATTAATCGTAAAAAAATACCTCTGGCTTGGCTACAACTAACACGAGAAAAAACTCGCCTAGCTGTAGCTTTAGCAGGAATCGGCTTTGCAGATATTTTGATGTTTATGCAGCTGGGTTTCCGAGATGCTCTGTACTACAGTAACGTCCGGTTACATGGTAGCTTGCAAGGTGAAATTGTCTTGCTGAATCGTCAATCTAATGCTGTACTGGCGATGAAAAGCTTTTCACAACGACGATTGTATAAAGCTTTAGAATTACCGTCAGTACAATCTGTACATCCTATATATTTAGATTACTCGATTTGGAAAAATCCTGATACTGGTAAAACTAGAAGCATTCTTGTTTTTGGAATTAATCCAGAAACTAATATCTTTAACTTAGAAGGAGTGCAAGAAAATTTAGATAAACTCAAACTGCCTGATACTGTTTTATTTGACCGTTCTTCTCGACAAGAATATGGACCAATAGCCAAATATTTTGATGAAGGCAAAAATGTCACAGCAGAAGTTCGCGGAAGACGCGTTCAAGTTGGTGGATTATTTACTTTAGGTGCTTCATTTGGGGCAGATGGTAATTTAATCACCAGTGATGTTAATTTTTTGCGATTATTTCTTAATCGTCAACAAGGATTAATTGATATTGGTTTAATTAAATTAAAACCGGGAGCTAATACTGAGGCTGTTGTCCAAGAATTGCGAAGTTATTTACCGGAAGATATCAATGTTTTAACCAAGCAGGAATTTATTGATTTTGAGCGTCATTATTGGGCAAGTAGCACAGCAATTGGGTTTATTTTTAGTTTAGGGACAATCATGGGTTTTATCGTGGGAACTGTGATTGTTTATCAGATTTTGTACACAGAAGTAGCAGACCATTTATCTGAATATGCTACTTTGAAAGCCATCGGCTATACCCATAAATATCTATTAGGTGTCATTCTACAAGAAGCAATAATCTTGGCTCTTTTAGGTTATATGCCCGGCTGGGCTTTTACAATGTTCATGTATAAAACTGCCAGAGATGCTACATTATTACCTGTTTTCATGAGCTTAGAACGTGCTATTACCGTATTGATTTTGACATTTATCATGTGTGTTGTTTCTGGTACAATTGCTGTCAGAAAATTAAAATCTGCCGACCCCGCAGATATTTTTTAATATGTTGTCATGAAAGTGCATAAATTAAAGATTACCCATTAAAAATCTTTATTTACGCCAGAATGTAATAGTTAAAAAATATTTTTAAATTACGAATCACAAATTAAGAATTACGAATTTCTTACACCTCGCCCAAAAATAATCATGAAAAATGAACCTGTAATTGCGATTAGCAATCTTAATCACTACTATGGTAAAGGCGCACTCAGAAAACAAATTTTATTTGATATTAACCTTGAAATTTATCCCGGAGAAATTGTGATTATGACCGGGCCATCAGGTTCAGGTAAAACTACATTACTGAGTTTGATTGGTGGTTTGCGTTCTGTGCAAGAAGGCAGTTTAAAATTTTTAGGTGTAGAATTATCTGGTGCAAATCAAAATAAATTGGTGCAAATTCGACGCAGCATTGGCTATATTTTTCAAGCCCATAATCTGCTAGGGTTTTTAACTGCTAAACAAAACGTACAAATGGCGGTGGAATTGAACGAACACATTTCTCAAGAGGAAGCGATCGCACAATCACAAGCCATGCTCACAGCCGTAGGATTAGAAAATCGCGTTGAATATTACCCTGATAATATGTCTGGTGGGCAAAAACAAAGAATTGCGATCGCCCGCGCCCTGGTAAATAATCCCCCACTAGTATTAGCCGACGAACCCACAGCCGCTTTAGATAAACAATCAGGACGTGATGTGGTAGAAATCATGCAACGTCTCGCCAAAGATCAAGGAACATCTATCTTGTTAGTCACCCATGACAACCGCATTTTAGACATCGCCGATCGCATTGTCGAAATGGAAGACGGAATCTTAGCCCGTGACTCCCAAACCGCAATCATCAGTTACGATGCTGGAGCGTGGACTGAAAACAATAGTTGACTATCGTTTAGTAGAACTTGATGGATTCTGTGGTGTGGAAACATTGGGTTGGCGGCTGGTGCGGAAAGTCACATTTACGCCTTCATTTGATTGTTCCAACACCAATAATGGCGTAGGTTTAGCTTTTTGATCCCAGTGCATAGTGGCAATCCTTCCTTGAATTGTGGGTTGCCAGTTATCTTCCCCTTCTACAGGGCTAAGATATGTTTCAATACAGTCAATAATTTGGCTAATCGTGGCAGAAGTTGCTTGTGTTGGTAACTTCATCAAGCGAATTTGAATCCGAAATAACACGCGTTTAGCTATATTAGGTGGAGTACCTGATTCATATTCAACATCAAAAATTTCATCTATTTGCCGTGCCGCATTGTTAGCAATCCCTACTGTTCCTTGCTGTGATTGACTGGGGCGTAAAGCTTGGGTAATTTTGTCTTTAACCCTAATTTTAGTTTGATTAACAATGGCAAAATGAAATACTTCCTCAGACATCCGCATCCGCAGGTAGTCTAGGTTAAAGTCCCGCGAGTTAACTAAATCGGGATTAGTTTCCATTTTGCGAATTGTTTCTAGAGCTAGTTTAAATTTTTTCTCTAATTCTCTCGCACGGAATTGCTCAAATTTGATTTTTTTCTCAAATTTAGTAATTTGAAGTTTCCCAAAAATAATCAATGCAATCAACGCTACAAATAATCCTCCAGAAGTCATCATTAAAATTGGTGGGATTGGAGAATCTTTTGCTGGTGCTGGCTGTGTCGTCCCCTTTTTCGTTTTTGGTGGCGATTGAGCAAGATATATGGGAGTTAGCATAGGTAGTAAACGGAAACACTGGACTTATTATTTTTAGGATGCCCATATTTTGCCTGTGAACTTGCTGTATTATTGGTATTTTTTACAGCTTGTCTCCCACTGCATATGTACAGAAACCCAAGTGTTCCGACTGGGAAGTCTCCAAGTCTTAAACCACTTTCCTCAGATGCGTCTGCTGATTTGAGTAATATTCGCCTCATCGCTACGGATATGGATGGCACACTGACGAATCAGGGAAAATTTTCTACTGCTTTACTGCAAGCATTGGAAGATTTACAAACGGCTGGAATTAAAGTCATTATTGTTACAGGACGTTCTGCGGGTTGGGTGAATGGATTAAATAGCTTGATGCCAATTGCTGGAGCGATCGCAGAAAATGGCGGCTTATTCTATTTATCTGGAAGTGAGGAAACAGTAGCATTGACACCCATTGCCGATTTCACAGCCCATCGCCAACACCTAGCTGTCATCTTTACCCAATTAAAAGCTAAATTTCCCCAAATTCAAGAATCGGCCGACAATCGCTTTCGCATCACCGACTGGACATTTGATGTAGCGGGTTTGAGTCTAGATGAACTACAAACCCTAAGTAATCTTTGTCACGATATGGATTGGGGATTTACTTACAGTAATGTGCAGTGTCACATTAAACCCCAAGGGCAAGAGAAAGCCATTGGTTTATTACAAGTATTGCGAGAATACTTTCCTGATTATGCCCCAGAACAAATTGTGACAGTTGGTGATAGTCCAAATGATGAAAGTTTATTTAATCAAAGTTATTTCCCAATGTCTGTAGGCGTGGCGAATGTGTTGAAATATGCCAACCAAATACAATATCAGCCAGTTTACATGACGACGGCGGCTGAAGGAGAAGGTTTTTGTGAATTAGCAAGTTATATCTTGGAAAGCAAGAGAAAAGCTAGGGCTACTTAGTGGTCTATCAAGTTAGTTTGGACGGTTCGTAGTAAGGACTTTAGTCCTGACTTTTCTAAGGACTAAAGTCCTTACTACAAACTTACTTATCCCTCAATTAAAATTTGATAACCTACTAGTCCCCAGTCCCCAGTCCCTACACCAAATAACTAGTATTCGGCACAATCGGAAAGAAAGCATACTCATACCAAGCAGTCCAGATAAAACTACGTATCCAGCGATCGCGTTTTTCTGGACTTAATTCATACTCAAATGCTCCTTCAGATAAATCAATCGCGGATAGATGCGAGTTACAACCGCAACCATGCTGATAAGTAAAACCATATTTAGAAGCGATACTTTGCACCTTCATTTGCACTGCAAATACTTTACACGCATGAAGTATGGCATCCCAAGAACGCTTGTGTTCTATATCCCGCTTGTCAAATCTCAAAGCGCGTTCTTCAAACACATGATCGCGATAAATCGGTGCTAAATGCACATGATAAAAACTGGCTGGAAGTTCGTAACCAAACTCATCGAAGAGTTCTAACCCAATCCGCGCCACTTTGATTTCATCAGCGTAATCAGACCCCTTTAACTCTAAATTACGCAAAATTTCCCCAAAATTGGGATAGTTCTGAGTCAGGAAATCATAACCGTAGAACTCTAGAGTTTCTCGCCCTAATTGCCCAAACAACTGACAAAATGATGGCTTGAGGTGAGCAAGTTCTGGGCGTTCGTTAAACAAGTCAACATTACCCTGTTCTAACTTGTATAAGAACAACTGCGCCATCTCAACATAAACCTGTGGATTGCAGAGTCCAGTATTGACTGCACCTTTAGCAATATCTTGCCATATAGGAGGAAGTTGAGTCACAGCCACAGCATTTTCGCCTGCTATAACTGCGACACTGGGGAATTCAAGAACCTGCATTAACAATCTCCGTAAGTAAGCTTTAGATTGATGTTTGCTGAAAATACTTACAAGCGGCGTAAGCCATTGTGACAACTCCTGTCACAATAGCAGATTCATCCACTTCAAATTCAGGGTGATGTAAGGGATGATTGATAATTCGCTCAGAGTACCCTACACCCAAGCGAAACATTGCACCGGGGACGTGTTCCAAATATACCGAAAAATCTTCCGCACCTAGAGACGGTTCTGGTAAAACTTGAACGCGATCACTACCCCAAGCTGCTTCACCTGCTGATTGTAATATTTGCGTCAGCGCATAATCATTATTGACACCGGGTACACCTTGGTGATAATTTACCTTATACCGCGCACCGTAGGAATGACAGACATTAGCCACAATTTTTTCAATCCAGCTTGGAAGTTGAGCGCGGGTTTCTGGATGGAGCGATCGCACTGTTCCCAATAACTGTACTTGATCAGCAATAATATTAGCCGCTCTCCCGCCGCTAATTTTACCAATACTCAACACCACCGGACGCAATGGATTTTGAGTACGGCTAATAGCTTGTTGTAAGGAAGTAATCACCTGCGCCGCAATCCAAATCGCGTCAATCGCCTCATGGGGACGCGCACCATGACCAGATTCCCCGATAATGATAATCTCCAAATCATCAGCCGCCGCCGTCAACGCCCCATAACGCACACCAATTGAACCAGCCGGGATAGAAGGGAAAACATGAACCCCTAAAACAGCCGCAACATTTTTCATCACCCCATCTTGAATCATCCAGCTTGCGCCTTGGGCAATTTCCTCCGCAGGCTGAAACAAAAACCGCACATTTCCGCCTAATTCCTCCGCCATTTGCGAAAGTATCATCGCCGTTCCCAAACCTATCGTAGTATGGATATCATGACCGCAAGCGTGCATGACACCTTTTGTTTTAGAAGCATATTCCAACCCCGTAGATTCTTGAATCGGCAAAGCATCCATATCAGCACGAATTGCCAAAAAACACTCATCCTCAGCAGCAGTTTTAATTTCTCCCACTACCCCCGTTTTGCCGATACCTTCTTGTACACGCAGACCGCTAGAAGATAAGACACCGGCCACAAACGCAGCAGTTTGATACTCTTGACCGCTAAGTTCTGGATGAGAGTGAATATGACGACGAATCTCAATCAGGCGGGGTGCTAGTTTTGTGGCTAAGTCTTGAATATGGGTCAGCATTGCTTGATATTAATTAAAAGGCTTTGTTCCATCATAAAGAGGGATTAGGGATTGGGTAATGGGGATTGGAAATAGAGAAAACAATTCTCACCCTCTCACTCTCTGCGCCTCTGCGCCTCTGCGTGATCATTTATAAATTCACTGAATCAAAGCCGAAAACTCTATGGATTCATAATTAAACTTAAATCCAAAACAAACCCAGGTAATACATCTTCCCCAGAAAGCTGTGGCGGTTGCTCAACAGAAAAATTAATGGTTTCTACCTCAACACCAGGGCGATAAATTTCTACTAACGGCGTTTGGGGGTCAATCAACCAACCCAAGCGAACACCATTATCCCGATACTCCTGCATTTTTGCCCGTAATGTCTTTAAAGAATCAGTTGCAGAGCGCAACTCAATCACAAAATCTGGACACATTGGCGGAAAGCGTCGCCTTTGTTCACTAGTCAAAGCCTCCCAGCGTTCTGTTTTCACCCAAGCAACATCCGGCGAACGAAAAGCACCATTAGGTAAACGAAACTCAGTTGAGGAGTCAAATACTTTACCCAGTTTTGTTTGACGATTCCACAAGCCAACTTGTAGATTGAGATCCGAATTTCTAATACCGCTTTCGCCGCCAGTTGGTGGCATAATAATTAATTCTCCTGCGGCTGTAAGTTCTATCCGCCATTCATCATTGGCTATGCACAGTTGATAAAACTGCTCGTCTGTCAGACCTACGGCTGGGGGAATGTTGAGAGTCAGAGTTTCCATAGGTATTTAATGGGGTTTATTTTATTATGAGCGATACTTACGGCAAGCAGGTACGCTAACGCTTCAATACCTAATAACGCCGTGTGCAACTTTCTCTCAAACCTAACCCCCAACCCCTTCCCTACAAGGGAAGGGGCGCAAGAATCAAAGCCTCTCTCCTTGCAGGGAAGGGGTTTGGAGAGGGGTTTCAAAAATAAGTTGCACATCGCGTTATATAGAAATATGAATAATTTGAAGAGTCAGACGACTGTTCAGCATTTTTTGCTTACCAAGTCATCTAACTCAATTTGATTTTCGGATGAAGTCACCCCCATCACTGGAATAGGTCTGGACTCCCCTTCTGTACGCTTGATAAATTCCCATCTACCAATTCTGACCGAGAGGAGCAATCGCGGGGGAACAAACAACCCGCAAACCGATGTTGTTGTTCCTGTTGTCCGGCTCGTTCCTGTTGCGATATGCACAGCGACAGTTCCTAGGATTGTTGTTCCAAGAACCACCGCGCAGCAGCCGGAAGTGCCTATCCCATCTTCAATTTCTTGAAAAAACAAGAGAATTGAATATCTTTTGACGTAATGTCCAAGTATTACCTTGGTCTAAATGGGCGTACCAGCTTTGTAGAGATGCAGACACTTTTTCATCGTCAATTTTACCTTTGGCATAGTCTATCTGCATTTCTCTAAGTCTGCGTCTGGCACGGCGTAAATTTTCTGTTCTCACGCGAATAGAATTTGGTAGAACACGAAACCCCAGAAAAGTCGCTCCCTCTTTAGTTGCGAACAGTTGACTTTTAATGGGATGAATTTTCAACCTTAAATGTATCAGGTATTCTTCTATGGCATATCTGGCTGTTTGCAAAAATTCATAGTCATCAGAAAATAAAGCAAAATCATCAACGTAGCGTAGATATTTACTCGCTTTTAGTTGCTGTTTGACAAAGTGATCTAAGCCATTAAGATATACATTAGCGAAAAACTGGCTTGTTAGATTGCCAATTGGTAAACCGCGTCTACGTTCTAGCGGTGTGAGTAAATCATCATTGGGGAAATAATGTATTATTGGTTCTTGTTGATTACTGCCATCAATAATAGTATCAATTAACCAAAGTGTATCAGGACATTTAATCTTGCGACGTAAAAGAGATTTTAAAATAGTATGGTCAATACTAGGAAAATATTTTTGGATATCACATTGCAGAGTATAATTACTGGAACGAGCAAATTTAATGAAGCAATTTAAAGCCCGATGTGTGCCAAAACCGATTCTGTTGGCATAAGTATCATGGATAAATGTTGGCTCAAAAATCGGAACAATCACATTGCAAAGAGCATGATGTACAATTCTATCTCGATAAGGAGCAGCAGAAATTAAACGGGGTTTTGGTTCTTTGATTTCAAAAGTTTTATATCGACCTGGGCGATAAGATTTTGATTTTAAGTCTGTTTGGATTTTAATTAATTCTGCTTCTAAGTTATAGTTAAAATTAAGAATATTCTCTCGATAGCGTTTACCTTTTTGAGCTTGTCTTGCAGCTTGTATTAGGTTGGCAAAGTCTGTGATTTGATGCCATAAGTTGCCGTGGCGTTTCATAGTTTTGTATTATGGTTTGTGCTGTATTTATTGAATCTCAGCCCTTAATACCTATTAGGAAAAAATACTATAGTGTTTCCTAATCCCATCAGGTATATCATAGCCCCCTCCCTGCTGGCGGGGAGGGGGTTGGGGGTGGGGTTCTTGTACCTTCTACTTCTAGACACGAATGATTTTAAAAAATTGTAGGTTGGGTTGACGCAAGGAAACCCAACACCGATATCAATATTGAGTCGCCAAGACCTGTGTTGGGTTGCGCTACGCTTAACCCAACCTACAAAACAATGGCTGTTTGTTTTTGTTGTTTAATCCAAGCACCTAAATCAATACCAATTTCGTTAATTAATTTACTTGCGTATTCATAACGCGGAGATTCGATTAATTCTAAATCTAAAAGTAAGCGAGTTTGATAACGTAAAATATCTAGTTTAGTATTTAAGGTTTGTAAAATTATTAATCTATCTTTGCTATAGCGTGCTGTAATTAGATTGTCTAGGAGATCGTAAAGCCCAGAAATAATTCGGTTGCCTAAAATAAATTTGTGATCGCGGGGTAAACGGTTGAGAATCGGCACGTACCAGCGAATTAAATCGTAAATTCTTTGGATAATTGGTAATTCATTCATGCAAAGTATGATATAGTAAATTAGGCAATAAATCCCACTTAGTTGTCAATTTCGTAAAAAAAATATCCGCCTGCGGCGGAGGGTTAAGAAAATTAAGAAATGTAAAGAGCAAAAGGGCAAAAGCGAAAAGTGCTAGGGAGTCCTCGCGGGGGAACAAACAACCCGCAAACCGATGTAGTAGTTCCAGTAGTCCGGCTCGTACCTGAGGCGATATGCACAGCGACAGTACCTAGGATTGTAGTGCCAAGACCCACCGCGCAGCAGCCGATAATGATTATCATTCTCTTTGCCTTCTATTAACCATGCACTACCGTCAGTGGGTGCGCCTTGATAATTTTCGTGCCAATGGTCAAAACACCATTCCCAAACTAGACCGTGCATATCATACAGACCAAAGGCGTTAGCTACACCAAAGCTCCCTACATCTGTAGTTTCTTTTCTATATTTGCCTTTTGCTCCAGAACCATAGACATAATCACCGTCATAGTTCACTAAATCGGTGCTAATTGTCTCACCAAAATGAAATGGTGTTGTAGTTCCTGCACGACAAGCATATTCCCACTCTGCTTCAGTCGGCAGGCGATATTCCCGTCCCAATTTTTGGGAAAGTCGCTGACAAAATTCAACGGCATGAAACCAGGATACCATTTCTACAGGACGATTTACACCTTTAAAATTAGATGGGTCAGATTCTAAATCATGGTTAACCTTGGGTAAACTAGCCACAGCACGCCATTGAGCCTGAGTCACAGGAAATTTACCCATGAAAAAAGGCTGAACCTTAACTTGATGCTGAGGACTTTCTGTGTCACTTTGCTCTAGTTCCTTATCTGGCGAACCCATCAAAAATTCACCTCCAGGGATGGAAACCATATCTAAGGTGACACCATTCCCCAAGTCAGCCGTAAAATATTTCGCCTGTCCTTGACTACGGCTAGTTTCCTTACCTTTGGCGTTGACAGTTACTATGTCAAATTGAAATTGACCTAACCCCCCCATCCCCCCTTCCCTACTAGGGAAGGGTGGTGTTTGACTCCCGGTTGGGGGAGAGGTATTTTTCATCGGTATACGAAGGCGTTGATGAATGGGTTTAATATTCTCATCCCTGAGTCCTAAATCATGCTGATAGGCTTGCAAGTCATTGGATACAATTTCATCGTCTGGATATCCTTCCTCAACAGCCTCTAGTAATGCTTGCTCATACTCCTCTAATTTTCGTTGAAATTCTCGGTAAGGCTGCAACACCTCAAATTCAATTGCTGCTGCTTCTTCTGGTAAAAGGGATAACTGAGTTTGTTTAGAATTTAAGAGCCTGCGTGCAACCTTGGAAATTTTTCCATGATTTACCCGAAGCTCTACTTCTTTACGGTACATCAACTTAGGATCATTAACAGGTGCTTTCGCCAACCAAATCTTGTAACCTTCTTTGACAGGATAAAACTGCGGTGTCATAGCCGGAGAGACTTCTCGCACTTTACCACTAGCATAATTATGCAACTCATCTACCGAAATATTGCCATCTCCATCTTGATCTGCTGCGCCGTTGGTAATACCTTCTACTAAATAACGAGTATAAATAGAAAGGTCAGATCCTGCCTTTTCAAAGGAATATTCAGTTGAGGTAGAAGAGGTGAGAATTGCTCTACCCTCACTATGTAACTCCTCTGCAATAATATCTACAGAATCTACAATACCAGCAGATTTAGCATTTAACCCTTCAGCAAAAGCCCCACTAAAGCAGGAGTCTAGAATGATTACCTGCTGCTTTGACTTGCTCGCATTCATGCGGTCATGAAGATATCTAGCTTCGACTGCCGTTGGTGGAACTAGCCTACCATTGTCTAGAATCGTTTCACTGGTAGATAGGTAAAGTTTACGCCTTTCGTCCTTCAACCCATGACCAGAAAAGTAAAACAGCACCAAGTCATATGTTTTGCGACCAGTAAAAATTTTGTCAATAGCTATTTCCATGTCCATTCTATTAGGATTAGGTAGCACTGTTACATTTGATTCAGGAAATTCACCCATATCAGGGTTAATCAAAACCTGTTTGAGTGCTTCCACATCCCTAACAGCAGAAGGAATAGCTTTCAAGTCTGCTTTATATTCACTCACACCAATCAGCAGGGCAAATTTAGCCATCGGTCTTGGTTACACTAACTTTGATCTTGGAGAGCCGTTCAATTGCACCGACAGCATTTTCTAGCTGTTCTTGATTGGTGTACTCTACGATATATTTTGCCCCATTATCTTCATATTCCACCTTCAAAACTCTACCATAAAAGCGATTACCCACTGAATCTAGCAATTCTTTGGCTTTTTTGGGGTTGACCAAGGTTTTCAAAATTCCTGGGACAAATCCGGCTAAACCTGGTTTACTACCGTCGGGTATTTCCGATTCTCTAACTTGTGCGACATCTTCAACTATTTCGCTAATTTCCTGAGCTAGATTAGCTGTTAAGGCTTCTAACTCTTCTGGGTCTAAATCAAGGTCAGCATCAGTTAAGTCAATTAAGACTTCAAGATTACTCACTATATGTTTACCTTTACAATTTCAGTATATTTAAGTAGATTATCGTAATTTTTGCTAAATTGGCAATGATATAGCGTTTTTCAGTTGAGTGAGCGGGAAGAACGCCACCCCCAACCCCCTCCCCACAAGCAAGGAAGGGGCTATGATCGTTGTTCTCAGTTATGATCAAACATAGAACCAAGTCAAGCACACATCATAATTATTCGCTGACATTGGTGAAGGTCAACAATGGTGACAGTGGTTGTTGTAATTAATACGCTTATTTCACTAATGCTGCTCTACGTAGCTTGGCGAGTGTGGCAACTAAAACAAAAGATAGCATTTATAGGCGATCGCCTCACAGAATACGAACGCTGTACCCATGACCTACTATATAAAGCACCGGAAAATATCTACCTAGGACAAAACAGCATTCAGCAATTACGACAAAGTAACCAAGTTCTACAGTTGCAAATCCAACAAATAAGACAAATTATCAGCATACTTTTACTGGGACGGCGAACTTGGCAGCGTTATTTTCGTAAAATGGATTTCATCTCTAGAAAATAGGATATGAAAGCAACAGTTATTGCTGATTTGCCACAATAGATAAATTAGATAAAATCATTGAAGTTTTGCAAGGAAAGCAAACCCACCTAAAATGGGTGTAAGGAGAAAAATAGTAAAAATGTCTAATAACCGTTCTGGAGTATTTATTGGTGGATTGATGCTAGGAGCTACTATCGGTGCTTTAGCAGGATTACTTGCAGCTCCACGCACAGGACGCGAAACTCGTAAACTTTTGAAAAAATCTGCCGATGCTATTCCTGAATTGGCGGAAGATTTATCAACAAGTGTACAAATTCAAGCCGACCGTCTTTCTGCCAGTGCCTTACGAAATTGGGATGAAACTTTAGATAGACTGCGGGAAGCCATAGCTGCTGGCGTAGATGCTAGTGAGCGTGAAACTGAAGTCTTAAAACGCCAACAAGCTAACACAGACTCAGACTCTCTCGCCCAAGAATTGGAACGCTGATAATGGTGACGTTGATATTGATATAGCATATACAGCAGGTATTGTTTTTCTTAGACCTAAATGAGATGTGTCATGCTAAATGAAATGTATAATCTTTGAGATGTTTCGCTTCACTCAACATGACACCTTCAGCATTTATGCAAGAGGTCTATTAAGCACAACAAGGCCAATTTCCCATTCCCATGTTGAACTTTAAATTTTAAATTTTTTATTATTGTGGTTGACCCCCTGTTTTGGTTGGGACTTTCTATTCTTCTAGTCGCTGTCAGTCTGACGGCTGTTTTAGTGGCGGCGATACCAGCTTTGCAGGAATTAGCAAGGGCAGCTCGCAGTGCCGAAAAGTTATTTGATATGCTATCGAGGGAATTGCCCCCTACCTTAGAAGCTATCCGCACTACAGGGATAGAAATCGCAGATTTGACTGACGATGTTAGTCAAGGTGTTAAAAGTGCCGGTCAAGTCGTGAAACAAGTTGACCAGAGCATAGATAGTGCAAAAAAACAAGCTCAAAACCTACAATTAAGTACACGTAGTATTGTAGTGGGTGTAAAAACTGCCTGGAAAACCTTCACCCGTCAAAAAATTACAAAGCGAACAGTTGAACGGTTATCAATAACTGAACAATCTTCCCTCACAATCAGAGAACGAGAAACTCTCAAGTCAGAAACTCGCCGCCCGAAAGCAGAAGCCTATCGCGTTCATGACGGCTACAATGGTTCTTCCACTCGGCAGAACAGTCTTGATGATGAAGAATACTAAGGGTCTAGAGATGACAGGTGATAGGTGACAGGTGATAGGTGACAGGTGATAGGTTAGTGTTATCTACTCCTCACTCACAACTCATTACTCATTACTCAGCACTCATTACTCAGCACCGGCTAAACGCCGCGCTACCGCTAACAGCACTCATTACTCACCGAAACCTCCGCGACGAGGGAGCCCCTACATTCATGTACGGGGGTAAGTCGCGGGCGAATTTATTCGCCGTCTTAAAATCTATACGAGTATCCATCTTTTTTGTGAGTTGCTGAACAATATTTATGGCTGATGCCAGTTATCCTTCCCTCCTTAGTAGCAATATCAAAACTACCTGTAGCACGACACAAAACACGACCAACATATTCGCCAACTTTCTTCCCACTAGTAACAACCGCTTTGATAATGTCTCCAGTTTGAAAACCAAAATGGATTTGTTTATTCGTGCGGTGACGACTTGGAAAACCAAACTTGTCAGTACCACACATCTGTCTAGTGCCATGACCATTAGCTGTAATTAATAAAGGTTTGATACCTTTGATATTTAAAATAGGTGTTGATTTTCCAACACAAGCGGCATCTAACCAATGAGTTTTAGGCAAGTTTTGATTATTGCGAGTGAACTTTGTTAAACCTCCTGAACCCGTTTCTACAGGTAATCCAGTTTTCTTTAAAACTTCCAGTAATGCAAGTCTAGTTGTGTTTACTGCTGCTGCATCAGCTAAGGGTCTTTTAGCTTGTTTCAAAATTTTCTCCAATCTTGAAGGGTCTTTTTTAAGAAATTCTTTAATATCCTGAGTCCCCTTTTTTTTGTTGCATTTTTCGCAACTTAAAGTAAGGTTTGTAATTGAATTACCGCCTCCTTTGGCTCTTGGGTGGATGTGTTCAATCTGAAAAGGAACGTCTTTAATACCACAATAAGCGCATTGCCTACCCCATTTTTCCAGTAAATATTCTCTAGTTTCGTAACCAGCAAGAGTACCTTGTTGATACTCTTCCCCTTGAATTTCTGGGTTACGCATTAGCTGCATATCAAAGCGAACTAACTCTTGGCTAATTGCTGCAATTGATGCAAGTTTGCGTAATTTTTCAACCCAAGTTTTGATATTTTCAATGCGACTTTGTAGACTAGGTGCTAACCATCCACCTGGACGTATTCTGTTTAAGAATCTTGGCGCACGATATCTAGTTTTTCTAGCACGTCTACTACGTCTTAGTTGTCTTCTGGAGGTTAAAGCATCTCTGATTGCAAAACCTCTATGCTTTAATTCAGCAGCAAATACGACCTCACCCGTTGTATCGTCAACTAATACGATTCCTGTTGTTTTTGCTCCAGGGTCAATCTTTAATCTTAGAGGTGATACCGGAGAATTAGGACGTGATTCTTTAAGGATTAAAGTAAATGGAAAACGTCTAACGACTGCCGCTTTCTTATTCCTTAATAACTGTCTTGCTTGTGCTGAATGAATTGGGTTTAATGGTCGTTTGTCGGTGTCTAAAATGAATACTTTGCACATAAAGTGCCTCCTTGCGGGTAATGTTAGCTTCGTCAATGTTTAAGGTCGGTACTATGCAAACGACACTGGTTTAACCCTTTAAGCCTGTTTAATCGTTCGCTTCTAGAGCAGAGAACTAGCTACGCAT
Organism: Nostoc sp. UHCC 0870; assembly: GCF_022063185.1. Taxonomy (NCBI): domain Bacteria; kingdom Bacillati; phylum Cyanobacteriota; class Cyanophyceae; order Nostocales; family Nostocaceae; genus Nostoc; species Nostoc sp. UHCC 0870. The sequence goes on from NZ_CP091913.1 coordinate 1,671,611, forward strand.
TCTCTGGTAGGTCTTGAACTCTTGCCTTAAACGTAGTCAGTTAAGACTGAGACTGGTCAGATTAGGACTTTTTCAAGCCCCTGCCTTTAGGCATGGGGTTTCTGACAAAGAAGCTTTGCTTTCTTCCCTAAAATTAGAGTAAAGTAAACAAGTGTAACAAAGTATCACTTTTCTCGTACTCTTTTAAAGCAACTTGTTCACTTCTACTGTTGATATTTGTATAAAAACGTCCATGCAGTCCTGTTTTTGGCGAAAAATCTTAGTATCTATTTCAGTATTTTTCTTGGCTGGGTCACTGTGGGTTATGCACTCCCCCCCAGCATTGGCTTATGACAATCCCGAATTGTTACCTAGTTATTTCACCCCAGTTATAGACTTAGCTAAAACTCTTCCTGACCCCCAGGAAGAAAGGCTAGTCGAGGAAATTGAGCAATTTGAGACTGATACTGGTTGGAAATTGCGGGTATTGACTCAGTATGACCGCACTCCTGGTAGAGCAGTTATCAATTATTGGGGTTTGGATGATAAAAGCATTCTTTTGGTTGCTGACTCCCGTGGTGGGAATATCCTCAGCTTTAGTGTGGGTGATGCAGTTTACGAACTTCTCCCCCGCACTTTCTGGATAGAACTGCAAACCCGCTTTGGTAATTTGTATTTTGTGCGGGATGAAGGGGAAGACCAAGCAATTTTACAAGCTTTAAATTCCGTAAAAGGCTGTTTAATTAAGGGAGGTTGCACCGTTGTTCCTGGACTACCCAGGGAACAGTGGATTTTAACTTTAATTACCTCAGTTATTGGTGGAATTATTTGTGGATTTGCAGGACAACCCCGCACTAAAGGACAGGTGTTTGCTTGGCAATGGGCGTTAATTTTCTCGCCATTGTGGGGTATTTTGTTCCTTGCTTTCGGTATTGGCCCTGTGGTAACTCGTACTAGTGATTGGTTGCCTTTAGTTCGGAATATCTCCGGTTTTCTAATTGGTGTATTGGTTGCTTACTTGTCACCTGTTTTCAGTCGTCCATCTTCTAGTGCGGAGTCTTGACCCGCATTTCTCACAAACAGTAGGGGCGGGTTCACAGATAAGCTCAATTACTCATGAATATCTCGCTAAACCCGCCCCTACAGACTTTGGGATGAGGTTGCAAGAATCTTGTGAGAAATCCGGGTTGAGAGTGCTGAGTAATGAGTAATGAGTGCTGAGTAAGTAATTCTTTAATTTTGAATTTTGTTAGCGCAGCGTTAGCGAGTCCGCGTTCGCGCAGCGTCTCGTAGAGAGCGTCATTTTGAATTTTGAATTGACTAGTCACCTCTTACCTAGCGATCGCACTAGCTGATAAGCTGAAGGCTAGTCTCTCAGAATTAAATCGCAATGGAATGGCACGTAACCGATGCTCAAAGTCTAGCAATCATTGATGGTGAAATTGGTGATCATGTTTTCTCGCCGGCAGAATATGAAATTGTCCGGCGGGTAATCTATGCTACTGCTGACTTTGAGTATAAATCTTTAATTCGATTTTCTGAGCGGGCTTTGCAAGCTGGGGCGGCGGCATTAGCGGCACGTACTGCTATTGTGGTTGATGTGCCAATGGTGCAAACAGGTATTGCTTACGAAATTCAAAATACCTTTGCTAACCCGGTGTATTCTAGTACGGACACCTCAACCCGTCCCCAAACAGAAAAAACTCGTGCAGCTTGGGGTATTGAAACTCTAGCCAAACGTTATCCAGAGGGCATATTTATTGTTGGTCAAGCCCAAACAGCATTAACAACACTGGTAGATTTAATTGAAGCCGAAGAAATCAACCCGGCTTTACTAATTGCAACTCCTGTGGGATTTGTGGATGTGGATGATGCTAAAAGACGCTTGCAAGATTCTCTAGTGCCGAATATCACCATTGATAGCAGTAAAGGTAATGCAGTTGTTGCAGCTGCGATCGCTGACGGTTTGATAGACTTAGCATGGCAAGCCTACGGTCAGAACAGATAATGAAGATAATAATGAATTAATCACTATCATTTTTTGTCCCATCGGGCATAACGGCATTTTGAAAATTCACGCCAGTTAGGTTAGCATCAGTCAAATTTGCTCCTCTGAGGTTAGTATCTCTCAGATTCGCACCTGCCAAGTTAGCCCCTTTAAGATTTGTCCATCCCAAATCAGCACCCGTTAAATCAGCTTCAACTAAGTTAGCTTTAAATAAGTATGCACCACTTAGATGAGCCTTGTGAAGACGGGCTTTTTCTAGATTAGCTTTGTAGAGATAAGCACCTACTAAGTCTGCTGCATACAAGTTAGCTTCACTCAGATTAGTCCCTATTAAGTTAGCTTCAATGAGATTAGCAAAACAAAGATGAGCGCGGTTTAGCTGTGCTGCATCTAAATCAGCATTTCTTAAGTTAGCACCTGTGAAGTCAGTCCCAATCAGGTTAGCATTAACAATAGTAGCCCCCCTTAGATCCGCCTCACTCAAGTTAGAGCCAATGAGGGTAGTCTGGCTCAAATTGGCTTGGGTAAGTATAGCCTGGCTCAAATTCGCCACACTCAAATGAGCCGCACTCAGATTAGCTTCGCTGAGTTTGGCTTGATGGAGATTAGCACTACTGAGGTTAGCATAGCTGAGGTTGGCACGCACGAGTAAAGCATGACTTAAATCAACTCTGCTAAAGTTTACCCCCTGGAGGTTTGCCCCTCGGAGGTTATGTTTTTGCAGGTTGGCGGTACTGAGGTCTGGTTCAATTTGGGGATTTGTTGTTCTCCACTCAATCCATCGAACTGCACCAGCTTGCAACAAAGCTAGATGCTCTATATTTGCCATTTGCTCTCCTTTATCGGAAAAAGTTAGGTTTAATACCTCGCCCCTGGTGGGCGTTCGCGTTAGCGTCTCGTAGAGAAAAAAGCCTTGTTTCCCTTGGCGCAGCCTCTCGTAGAGAAGGTAGGTAAAAACCTCGCCCCTTGTGGGTGGCTGAAGTTTAATTGCGAATTGCGTTAGCGGAGCGGGACGTTAGTCCATTGCGAATTGCGAATTGAGTTTATTCCTGGCGACCAATCTGGGAACTAGTTCGCCCAGCTACATTTTCAATTGCTGCTTTAGCACCAGCTGCACCAGCAAGGATATCGCGTTCGTATCCACCCAAGTACAGCCTGCCAAAACTCCCGACAGCTTGCACTTCCAGGATATTAATCATTGCTGCTTTTTCTGCTTCATTAGCAGCTAGGGCAGCATAAGCAGCAGGTTCAACTTCTAAGACATATAATGTTTGTCCAGCTAATAGTAGCTGTCCTCGGCGCGTCCGGTTGATGAGTTGTGCTTGGTAAGCATCTATATTACGGATAATCTGGCTAGAAACTACACGAGGTTTGAGACATTCCTCTTTTTTGACTCCCAGCATTGCCAAAATCGCCTGACCTGCGGCTCGTGTTTCTCCTTGAGAACCTGAATGTATTTCTAATAGACCGTATAATCTTTCCACTACCTGCACTCCAGGACGAACGGAGGCAGCTTTAAGGGCGACATCTGTAATCCGATTAATTTCGATACCAGGAGAGATTTCAATCCATAGAGACGTATCACCTGGTAATGGTAAAAAACCTGGGGCTACTGTTCCTATATATGCGGCGTGTTGTGGTTGCAGGCTGTCGAGAAATACGAAACTGCGTAGTTCTATTCCCAAAGTGATGCTCTCCAGTCATGAAGGTAAAGTTATATTTCGCACAGGTAACTTTAAATTACCACAAGCCTGGATACTGTCTCAGTTTTTCCTTGATTGACAGGTGATAGGTGATAGGTGACAGGTGACAGGTGACAGGTGACAGGGGAAGCGGGGGGAGAAGTTATTCAATAGACCTGCCTTGGAAATAGGGAGTGGGGAGTAGGGAAAATAAATTTTCATTGCTCCTTGTGAGTGCAATTCATGGAGTCTCTTGCATAAATGCTGAGGCTGTCATGTTGAGCGAAGCGAAACATCTCAAAGATTATACATTTCATTCACAATTACACATCTCATTTTCGGACTTTTGCAAGAGGTCTAATTTTGAATTTTGACCATTCACTTCGTTCGAGGGCAAGATTTTGAATTGATTTATATGACCAATCTGAATTACTTGTTTGCTTCCTCTTTACTATGAAGAAGTTCTGTGGCTTTATCAGCAGATAGAGGTCTGTGGAAAAAGAACCCTTGGACATCTTCACAATTGATAGATTTTAAGAAATCCAGTTCTTCTTGTTTTTCGACTCCTTCGGCGGTGAGCTTTAATCCTAAGCTTCTACCTAAAGTCACGATCGCCTTAACAATGTGAGCTACTCTAGTATCGGTGGTCAACTCTCGGATGAAGGAACTGTCAATTTTGAGATTGTGCAGTGGTAAAAGTTGTAGCCGTGAGAGGGAGGAATGACCTGTACCGAAGTCATCAATGGAAAGATGAACGCCCATCTTTTCCAACTCATACAAAACCTTTTTAGTAAAATCTATATCTTCAATCGCTGTTGATTCTGTAATTTCTAACTCTAAAAATCGGGCTTCTAATCCAGTTTCTGCTAAAATTTGGGCAATAATTTCTACCAATTTGGGTTGGTGAAATTGCTTAGGAGATAAATTCACCGCAATTGTTAAAGCAGGTAATCCTGCGTCTTGCCAAGCTCGATTTTGAAGGCACGCTGTCCGTAATACCCATTCCCCAAGAGGAATAATTAATCCACTTTCTTCAGCTAAGGGAATAAAAACACTCGGTGCTACTACCCCCATCTCTGGATGTTGCCAACGCAACAGTGCTTCCATCCCAGTGATTTTGTTGTTGTGAATGTTTACTTGGGGCTGGTAGTAAACTATGAATTCTTGACGTTCTAGAGCATAGCGTAAGTTTTTCTCTAGATTTAAAAGATCGGGAGTTTTGGAACTTAAGGATGTGGTGTAATACTGATAATTATTTCGTCCCTCATCTTTGGCATGATATAAAGCTGCATCTGCGTGTTGAATGAGTTTTTCGGCATCAGAGCTATGTTCATCTAGCAAGGCTATGCCTAAGCTAGCACTCACGTAAAGTTCGTGTCCTTCCAAATAAAAAACGCTCTCGAAAGACTTCAAAATTCTCCAAGCTACCTGAGTCACTTCTTCCAGATAATTAATCCGGGGTAGCAGGATGGTAAATTCATCTCCTCCCCAACGGGCAACAGTGTCTCCACTTCTCAGGGATAGTTCTAATCTTTGTGCTACACTTTGTAGCAGGCGATCGCCTAATGTATGACCTAATGTGTCATTTATCATTTTGAAGCGGTCAAGATCCAAAAACATCACGGCTAGACTTTCGCTACTACGTGTGGCGTTGGCTAGGGCTTTAGCCAGTAATTGATCGAATAGCAAGCGGTTGGGTAATCCCGTTAATAAATCATGGAGGGCTTGGTAGCGAATTTTCTCTTCTACCTGCTGACGATGCCAAGCACCACTGATACTAGCGGCCATTGTCAATAGTGTAGACTCTTCATGCTTAGACCAAATACGTTCTTGGGTACAATCTGCCAAGCCGAGATAACCCCAAAACTGTTCTTCTAAACGCAGGGGTACTAACAGTAAGGATTGAATCCCATCTCGTGTTAAAAGTTCTTGTTCGGTGGCGGGAAATTCACTGGTAATGCCATTAATTGACTGTCCGTTAGAGAGGATGGTGTACCAACGTGATAAAGCAGGCGAGTTATAAAGCTGATTTTGCCAGTGATGTCGGGCAGATTCCAGGGGGGAGCGAGTCCATTCACATTGCATACTCACAGATATTTCCCCTGTCAGAGGATGAAAATGATTTTTAAATAAATAAGCGCGATCTGCGACGGCTGCTATACCTAACACAGCTAAAGCTTTTTCAACCCCCGTTTCATAATCCATTTCTACGAGCAAGTAATTAGCTGCTTCTGCTACTGCTTGTAACAAGCGATCGCGCTGGTAAAGTTCCAATTCGGCTTGTTTTTGCTCAGTAATATCTCTTGTTATATAAGTTCTAATTAAATCACTTTCAGGGAGGAAATGCACTGATTGTTCAAAAACTTTTTGACCAAATTTGATTTCCCGGACAAAAGAGTTAACTTGCTGATTTTTTACCTCTGTTAGTATGCCTTCCAGAACAGGATGATGCTTTCCCAGTTCTCTTAATCGAGGAAATTGCAAAGTGGCAGCAGGGTTAAGATAAATTAAATTACCCTCTAAATCTGTCTCAATAATGGGATTGGGAATGAGTTCTGGGAAAGAGGCTAGGCGAGCTAGAGCAGTGTCACCTGCTCCTTCAAAATCAGGATCTACTACTAGGGTTTGAAAAGGAGTGACAGGATTAGATTGGTCAGTCAAAAAATCAGAGAGGTTTTCTGCATTGGCTGATTCGTAAAAGGCTTGTTCGGAAAGGTTAGATATAGCATAATACTTGGCCTGAGCTTGATTACTGCCGAAGTGGATGATATCTCCATGTCTGAGATTATGGGAGATACATCTTTCTCCATTGACAATCAAACCATTAGTGCTTCCTTGTCCTTTGAAGTTACCATCAATAATCCGAAAGCCATATTGTTCAGTTCCGGGAACTGTGACCCGCAATAAAATTGCATGTTGTCTTGATACTGAGCGAGAATTAAGGACAATAGCATTGCCTTTATGCCGTCCCACAGAATATGTAGTTTCTTGCAATAGGATAGTGCGTTGCCCCTGCAAATCGTGGACAACTAATAGGTGACGTATTTTTTCCCGCTCTTTAACAGTCATCACCATTCCTCACATTCTGATATCTTGGAATCTTAAAATTTAAAAAATATGATAATTTCAACAAGTTTTAATTTTTGAATTTTAGAAAAGCTATTTGCTTAAAACAACTACAATCTGTGAGGAAACCGATGTTTTTCTCAATAGGCTACCGTATAGAAATTAAGATGCTCATTTGCTAGCTGGTCTTATCATTATAAATGTTGTCAATTTTTTTCCTTGATAACGGCAATATGGGGAAACTTAAGTTTAAATTTTCCTAATCATTCAGGATACTATTAATGAAGTAAATTATACACAGTATAATTACTAGTTTTTAAGAATAAAAGTGTAGCCCCTGGCTAGGGTGTTGACTTTGGGTATCTTATGATGATATTTCTTCATACAGGATAGACACCTAAAAATATCAAATTGAGGTTGGGTGGTTAATGAATAAATTAAAAAGTTCCTCCAGCCGATTAATTCGTCTGTTTAAACAAAGTAGAGAGAATTGGAAAGAGATAGCCCTTGAGAGACAAAAAAAGCTCAGAGCATTAGAAGTAAAAGTTAGGGATTTATTGCTCTCAAGAGAGAATTGGAAAACACGGGCGATGAAAGCAGAAAAAGAACTACGTATCCTTCATACCAATTTGGTTGATGGACAAAAAAAGGGGAAGAAAATTCCGAAAAAATAGAGATGGTGGCAGCGTTCGGGCATCAATATAGCGTTCAAACAGTACAAAAAGCCATACAACAAAGCATTGATTCTGGAAGTAGCTTACGAGGAGTTGAGAATAACTTGAAGTGGGAAGCATCGGCGGAGGAAGTAAAAACTCCCTGCTTCAGTAGTGTGAGAAGTTGGTTAGGAAGAATTGGTTTATATGAACTACAACGAGCCAAAGAATACCGAAGTGATTGGGTGTTTATTATAGACCTAACAGTAGAATTAGGAAAGCAAAAGTGTTTGGTGGTTTTGGGAGTATCTCAACAATACTTAGAATCGGAAGTTTTCCCATCAAAAAGAGGATTAAAACACCATGATGTTCAAGTATTAGCACTGGAAATCATGGATTCGACCAGAGGAGAATTGATTGAACAAAAGCTTTGTGAACTAACTACTAAAGTGGGCTGCCCAGTACAAATAATAGCAGATCATGGTAGTGACATTGAAAAAGGAATTAAGCTTTACATACAAAAATATCCAGATGTAGTTTATACGTATGATGTAACTCATGCAATGGCTTTATTACTCAAACATGAGCTAGCTAATTCCGAAAAATATCAATCTTTTATTCAAAAATGTAATCAGTGTCGGCATCAACTTCAACAAACCGAATTAGCCTTTATATCTCCACCATCGCAACGCTCTCAATGTCGTTATTTCAATGTAGAGAAGTTGATTAATTGGGCAGAGAAACTGTTGAAATGTCCAATTGAGACTTTATTAAAATTAGCAGAAACTTCTGACCCGGACATTTTCAATCAAAAATTAATTATGAAGTTTGGATGGTTAAAAGATTATCAAGAAGACATCCGGATTTGGAGTCAAATGGTGATGATGACCAGAGCCTTAGAAATTCAACTTAAACAAAACGGTATTAATCAAGAATCTCTAGCTGAATTCCAGTTAAAAAACAATTCAACATTTCTGGATATAACTTTCCCACAAAATATTTGGTTATATATAAAAACTGAAATCGAACAGATTCCCAAGGATAAAACTTTTTTGGCAGCTTCTGATATCATTGAATCTATTTTTGGTAAATACAAACATTTTTCCTCTAGATGCCCTCTCAAACAGATAGGTCAGATGATTTTAAGCATTTGTTTATGTACGATGAATTTGACCACATCTGTGGTTAAACAGGCATTAGAAAATGTTCGCTATATAGACCTTAAGGATTGGTCATCTCAAGTTTTTGGTCAGTCCATGCTCTCGAAAAGAAAAATCGTATTTTCGACCTTAGATAACGACGCAGAATTTGTATGAACTTTTTTTAATGCTTTTCCTACAAAGTCAACACCCTAGCCCCTGGCTGCAAGATTTTTTTAAACATCACTGTGATGATATAAAATCCAAATTTAGTTAGGTTTAATGTAAAAGCTTTTTCAGAAAAAATTAGCATAGATAAATTTGGGTTTCCTAGCTAATAGAAAATAATTACCCTAGACATTTATAACTTTATAACTTAGGATTTTTATTTTGTGCTACTGAATTGATAGTTTGCTCAATTCGCTTCATCCTTGTTTCTGGACGTTTAGCATTGGCAATCCAGGAGAGGATATTCTTTTTAGTTGAGTTGCTGAATGCTGCAAAATATTGATTAGCGTCTGCATTTGCGGCTAATGCTTGCTGTAAGTCATCGGGGATGATTAATGCTTCTATGGCATCTAAACTAGTCCATGAACCGTTTTGTTTGGCTGCTGTAATTTTTGCCAACCCAGCCTCATTCATCAAACCTTGTTCGATGAGTTCTGCGATATATTGCTTATTTAATTTTGACCAGACACTTTTCGGTTTACGAGGCGTAAATATTTGCATATAACGGTCTGCATCTAAGGATTTAACTTTACTATCAATCCAACCAAAACATAAGGCTTCTTTAACGGCTTCACTATATTTAATGCTGGGTTGACCACTTTTTACTTTGTAATAAATTAGCCATATACCAATATAATTTTGATGGTTATTCTCCAACCATTCCCGCCATGCTTGGCGATTTGGGGCATGAAAAGTTTCTAGTTGGTTATCGAAGTTAGCCATAAAGTTTCCCACAATCTTTGCACCCCACAGGTCGCTTCTAAACTACCCAAGGGCAATTCCCTAAGCAATTGGCAATGTTAATAAGAACTCAGTTCCCATACCTAGTGTAGAGTTAACCGCGATCGCTCCTCCATGTTTCTCCACGATAATTTGCTGGGCGATCGCCAATCCTAAACCCGTTCCTTTGCCTACTCCTTTTGTGGTGAAGAGGTGATCGAAAATTCGTGCTTTTACATCTTCTGGTATTCCGTTACCATTATCACTGATGGCAATTTTGACCTGTTCACCTGCAACCGTTGTCTGAATTGTAATTCGACTGGTTTTGGCTTCAATCTCAGTAAAACTACATCCCTGATTCGATTCATCCAACGCATCGATCGCATTGGCCAGAATATTCATAAATACCTGATTTAATTGACCGGGAAAGCATTTCACATGGGGAATATTACCGTATTCGGTGACAACTTCAATGGCTGGGCGGTGTTCGTTGGCTTTGAGGCGATGACGCAAAATCAGTAGGGTACTATCGATACCTTCATGTAGGTTAAAGGGCTGCTTTTGGTCGCTGTCGGTGCGGGAGAATGTACGCAAACTTCTACTGATAGCTTTGATGCGATCGCCTCCATCTTTCATCGCCTTGATGAGTTTTGGCAAATCTTCCCGCAGATATTCCAGGTCAATCGTCTCTAGTTCATCTTCAATTTCAGTACCGGGTTGGGGAAATTTATCACGGTATAGGTCAATCACTCCCAACAGGTCATTAACATATTCTTGCGCTGCACCAATATTACCAACAATGCAGCCGACGGGATTATTAATTTCGTGAGCAACGCCTGCAACTAAGTTACCCAAAGCAGACATTTTTTCGTTCTGCACCATCTGCACTTGCGCTTGCTGAAGATCCTCTAAAGTATGTTGCACCTGACGATAGAGACGAGCATTTTCGAGGGCGATTACGGCTTGGCTAGAGAGGAATTTGAGAACCAGGAGGCGATCGCTGTTAAACACGTTACTGGTAACTTGATTTTCGAGGTACAAAATGCCGATTAAATGACCCTGATTAATTAACGGCAAACATAGCACGCTTTTGGGCTGATGCTGATGAAGATAATTGCTGATCATACCAGGTAGATCAGTTTTTAGATCATGGATGACAACTGTTTCTAAGGTATTTTTGACGTAGTGAATCAGCTTCACAGGAACGCTAGGATTGTTTTCCAGGGGAACAGATTGTAAGGTGCTTTGCTCATAGTTAGCTATCACTCGTACCTGCAATTTGCCCTCTTGACACAGCATCAAAGCACAGTAATCAGCCCCAGAATTTTCCAGCATGGTCTGAGTCAAGGTTTGCAGTAATTTATCTAGTTGAATAGTGCTAGACATTGCTTGAGATACTTGCAGCAGTCCAGTAAAATCGAACATATGGTTAATGCTGGTGCTGGAAGAACTCTGGTTACGGGTGGAGTGGAGGTCGTAAGCAGAAGTCGCAATGCTGGCGAAGGTTTCTAAAATGCTCAGGGGCTGAGTAGTTTGTTGTAGTATGGGGCGCAGCAGTTGCGGATAACGGGTTTCTAAATCATCAGTTTTGGCTAGGCTACCCCAATGAGCGTAGCAGTAATAGGCTTCCTGCATATAGCCTGCGGCAACTTTTTCTTTGCCCCATTGTAGGTAGAATTTAGCCGCAAGTTCGTTAGCTAGGGCGGCTTCTTGGATGTAACCGTTGGTTTTGGCCAGGGCGATCGCTTGGTCGTATAGGTCTATTGCAGCTATTTTGTCTTCTAAAACTCGATATCTTTCAGCTTCCACTAAATAGAACTTATGTTGATAATTTATAGGAGCATAGCCTGCCCATTTTTGCATTTTTTGTTGATTGTTTGTAATCTTCTCTAAGTAATTAGATTGTTGATCAGCATCCAATTTTGGATATAAAGAAAGCATACTCAGAGATTGATAGAAATTCTTCAACGGCACAATCAATAAACCAGCCGCGCCCTGTTCATACTCTTCAAATAGACTGGCGTATTCAATAGCTGCTTGATCTGCACCAAACAAATAAGCTAAAAATGATTTAGCCAAATAAACGTAACAAATTCCATTGGTATTGCGACTCTGAATTAACGAGGGGAGCGTTACTATTTCGTCAAAACATTCACCAACTAGCATTTGAGGATTATCAGCCTTAGCTCTTAAATTCATGACAGTTTGTCGCCATGTATTACCCCAAATTAAAGATACATCTTGTTTAATATCCTGCATTAAAGAGCAATACTTATTAGCCTCAGCTTCGGCAAATTCTAGATTGTTCCCTGTCCAAAATAAAAATTGAGCATAACAATTTGCACAATAACCAACATATTCTAAATCACCAGTTTCTAGACCAGTTTTCAGACCTTCTAAAAATATATCTAAAGTGGAGTTAATGCTATCTTGCCAATGTTTAATAAATAGCCCAAAGGTCAGATAAACTTTACTTTTTAATTCTTCGGCATTAAACTTTTCCAAAATTGTCATAGCTAGCTGGCCGAATTGATAGCCATCTGTAATTTCTTCCGATGCACACAAAAATAATCCATACAGACTGTAGGCGATCGCAGATTGGGGAGAGTTACCATATTGAATACAGATTTTCACCATTGTGAATATCTTTAAAGGTAACAGCATGGGTTTGGCAAGATAAATAGGGGCAAATAAACCACATAAAATTCTTAAGGCTGCACCTTGCTGTAAATCACTCAGTTCTGGTAAATTTACTAAGTCTTCAATTAAACGTTCGCCAAATAGCGACTTCAATCGACCATGTTCAGCGATGATGGTTTCCATATCGCCATCTTCGGGAAAATCGATACCCAGTAAACCTAAAACTTCTCTACCTATATTGATTGCTTCTATAAGTTTATTTTGAGCAGTATAAGCCTGAATTTGAATCTCGTAAGCTTTAATTTTATCTAAGGTATGTTCGGTGTGTATAAGTATTTCTTTAACTAGAAATTCGGAGGTAGGAAAATTTGTGTTTAAATATTCAGCCTCCGCTACCAAATCATACAAACTCAGGGTAAGCTCATATTGATTTTGCCAACTATCAGCTTCGAGGAGTTTTATTCCCGTATTTAAATAATCGACAGCGACAGCGTAAGCAGTAGCAACTTTAGCTTTACGTCCAGCTATTAAATTCAACTCAAGTAACCGCTCTTTTTGATGCTTTTTAGTGAAATAATCAATCCCTACATTTAACTGATTAACTATATCAAAAATGCGATTTTCTAATTCTGCTTCAGGAGTAGAATTTAAAAGAAGTTGACCAATTCTCAGATGAGTTGCTTTTTTTTGCTCTTGGGGAATTAGTGAATAAGCCGCTTGTTGGACACGATCATGCAAAAACTTATAACTGACTGTGATTTGATGATGATCTATTGTTTGATTTGGGCTAGATTGGAAGAATTTATATGTTTCACTCAGAGGAAGAGTTAACTCTTCTTGTAATGCCTTCCACAAGATTGTAGCTGTTTCTGTCTGAGATAATTTCGAGACGATCGCCAGGGTATCTAAATCAAATTGATTGCCAATACAAGCGGCTAACTTTAAAATATCTTGGGTGGATGGTGGCAGTTTTTGCAACTGCAACGCCATAAACTCAACCACATCATCAGTTAAAGCTGCTGCCTGCACCTGGACAATATCACACTGCCAATATCCTGCGGCTAAATCAAAACAAATCAGTCCATCCTGATACAATCCCTTGAGAAATTGGGTAGCAAAAAAAGGATTACCCTGGGTTTTTTGGTTGACTAATTTAGTTAATGGTTGCGCTAAGGTTGCTGTACAATTGAGGGTATCGGCAGTTAGTTGATTGAGACTGTTTAAACTCAATGGTTGTAGAGTAATTGTATTTGTTGTTGCTCCTGTTTTTTCGATTGCTTCCAGAGTCAACATCAACGGATGAGCAGGGTATACTTCATGGTCACGATACGCCCCAATCACCAGCAAATAACCTGTTTTTGACTCCGCCATTAATCCTTGCATCAAGTTGAGGGAAGCGGAATCTGCCCATTGTAAATCATCTAAAAATATAACTAAAGGATGCTCCGGTGTGGTGAAGACATGAATAAACTTTTGGAACAACAACTTAAAGCGATTTTGTGCTGCATTCCCAGATATTTCTAGTGCGGGTGGTTGTTCTCCAATAATGTGTTCCAATTCGGGAATCACGTCAATGATGACTTGTCCATTTTCGCCGACAGCCTCTAAAAGCTGGGTTTTCCAAGTCTGCAATTGTTCATCACTTTCACTTAGCAATTGACCCATTAAATCGCGGAATGCTTGCACAAAAGCCGAGAAGGGAGTGCTGCGATTAAATTGGTCAAATTTACCTTTAACGAAATAACCGCGTTTCTCGACGATTGGCTTATGAACTTCATTCACAACAGCAGTTTTTCCAATCCCAGAGAAACCCGCCACTAGCATCAGTTCTGATGTACCGTTACTAACGCGATCAAATGCTTGGAGTAGGGTAGTAACTTCCTCCTCCCGACCATAGAGTTTTTCAGGTATCAGGAAGCGATCGCAAATATCCCGTGTAGCAATCTCAAATACCTCAATTTTACCTGTGTTTTGCAGTTGATCCAGACAATTTTGCAAATCATGCTGCAAACCCAATGCACTTTGATAACGATCCTCGGCGTTTTTCGCCATTAATTTGGCAATTATTGGTCCAATCACCACGGGGAGTTCTGGCTGCAATTCACACGCTGAGGGTGCAGATTTAGCAATGTGACAATGCACCAATTCTAAAGGATCATCTACTGGAAATGGCAACTGTCCCGTTAACAGTTCAAACAACGTCACACCCAAAGCATAAAAATCACTACGATAATCTATCCCTCGATTCATCCGTCCAGTTTGTTCTGGTGCGAGATAGGCGAGTGTTCCTTCTAAAACATTGGGGTGTTTAACTGCTTCGGTTTCCTTGGGTAGCAGTGAGGCGATGCTGAAATCAATCAGCTTAATTTCTTTGGTATCAGGATGAATCAGCAGGTTAGCGGGTTTGATGTCTTTATGGATAACCCGGTGTTGATAGAGATCGTGTAGAATATTCGTCAGTTGAATGGCGATCGCTAATACATCTACCAAAGACAAAGGGTGGGTTTGACTATATGCTCGCAATGATACCCCACTAAAATCTTCCATTACCAAGGCATAGCTGTTACCATAGGTTTCTAGGCTAGTAGGGCGGACAATACCGGGAATATGCAGATTTTTAGCGATCGTATATTGGTTGCGAAACTGCAATAGTTCACTGAAGCTAGGATAGTCCCGCCGGAGTAGCTTAATCACCACAGGTTGCTCTGTACTATCTGCCAGTCTTATTCCACGATAGACAAGCGTTTTAGAGCCGTGATAAAGCTGCTCAATCAACTGATATCCAGGCAGCAAAACGGTTGTATCTACGGTTGAATTCATGGACAACGACCTCATCTTACAGGTTACACTGTGTAGGATATTTAAGCCTTAGTATGCCCATAATTTCAGTAGGTCTAACGCTGTCCAAGACCAAACAAGGCGAAGGAAAGAATGGTGTTGCTGATTGATACCATGTTCACTTGATTGCTGATGTGTCTCCCCTCCCCGTGAACGGGGAGGGGTTGGGGGTGGGGTTTAAACTTGAGTGAATTCTTTTACTACTAAATCTGCTTTTTTGATGGGTGGTAAATCAAGTTTGTGTTGTGGTAGCATCTTGGCATAGCGGTTAGTCAAAAAACAATTGAGTTTTCTATCCCACTTTTTTAATAATCTTTTTAATGGCTTATTCTCATTGCCAAAGCTGAGTTTACGAACCAAAGGTTTAATAATCGTTGATACTCTGCGTACACCTAATTTTTTGTATTTGGTTTGAAAGTAACCATCCTCAGATAAATCCCATTTGGCGCGGATGCGTTGTAAGCTACTTAAAGTCCAAGCATCACTCCAACGCAGCATATAGAAGTGTAAATCACTCCATTTTAGAGGCGGCCCTGGTACATAGGTGATTAAACTATCAGGTTCAAAATAAACTTTACCACCTGCCTGTATAACATTCATACAAAAATCAAGGTGTTCTTTGGTGTTGAGCATTTCTTCATCTAAATAGCCAAGACGCTCAAATATTTCAGTGCGAACTAGGGTGCAGTGAAATTCTGCTAATTCTGTTTCAGTCTGCTTGAGTTGGGGACGTAATTCTGATACTTGATGACCTTGCTTGTACATTTTCTCCCGTAGATGTCTCCGGCCTTTAATATCAATTACAATGTGGCTTTCTCCACCTGCAAAGTGAATTCTTTGGTGTATTGGCTGCTTTTCACACATTAAAGGTCCGACAACAGTTGCATTTGTTGTTTCTGCACAGTTAATTAAGGCTTCTAACCAACCAGGAGAAACTATCACATCGTTATCAATGAATACTAAATATTTAGTATCAACATGACTCAAACCGATATTACGCGCATGGTTGGGAGACAGATAGTAATCTGTGCGAATTAATTTAAAGTTATTTTCTTGGGCTTTTGTTTGTAGATAACGATGTACTTTATTAGGTGAATTACCATCAACATAAATTAATTTGAAGGGAATTTTTGTATGTTCGTAAATACTTTCTAGGGATGCTTGAGTGCAGCTAAAGCGTTCGCGGGGGACAACAATTAGGGTGACAATGGGTTGTGACATTTTTGATAACTCCATTTTGATATGTGTTATGATTTAGATACCGTTTATCTAGTTTTTACAAGGTATTTTTGGGCAAGTTGATTATGTACAATCTGTTGGTAGATGTCTACTAATTCATCATTTAGCTTGTTCATGTCGTATTTTTCTGCAACACACGCACGTCCTGATTCCCCCATTGCTTCCCAGACTTCAGGATGTGTGATTAAATAGGTTAGTTTAGTTGCGATCGCATCTGCATCTCGTTCTGGGACTAAAAATCCTGAAACCCCATCCTCTACCAACTCTGGGATTCCGCCATGTCTGGTACTAATTACAGGTAAACCCATCGCCATCGCTTCTTTTAATGTATTAACTGGCGCATCTTGATTTCCATCTTTACCAGTCACACTAGGAGCAACGAAAATATGGCATTTATCCAGAACTTCGACAATTTCTTTTTGCTGTTTCCAGCCTAATAATTTAACAATGTGGTTAAGATTTAAATCAGCAATCAGTTGTTGAAAATGTTCTTTTAGTTCTCCATCACCGATAATATTGTACTCAAGATGAGGGTGATGTTTAGCTACTTGAGCAATGGCTTTAATGACATATTCAATCCCTTTTTTTTCTACTAAACGTCCAGTGGTAGCAATACGGATAATCCCATCATTGGGAAAATAACGTTCTTTAAAGAAGAATTTACTACAGTCAATTCCTGAACCGTGGACATGAATTTTGTTAGCATCACAACCCAAAGCAACTGCTTTATTTTTGAAAAATTCGCAGTTAGCTAAAAAGTAATCTGTCTCTTGAAATAATTCCTGATAAACTTTTTCACCCCACTTAGGGAGAAACTTACTAATATCTGCACCCCGAAAAGTAGAAATTAATTTACCCTCGATTAAACCAAGTTGACGAAACCACACACCGAACACGCCCAAGGTGCTAAATTGACAGTGGATGATGTCGTAAGATTTTTTTTCTAAAAATGGTAATGCTCGATAGAGCATTTTTAATGATTTGGCTTGACTAACGTAGCGGGAAGTATTCATTAATTGCAGACAAACAGCAGGATTTTTGGGAAAATTTAGTAGCAGTAAACTTAACCCTTTTACCCATCGCCATAATTCGTTATTTGGTCGAGTGGGAGCGTAAATTGTTCGTTCTATTAATTGATATTGTTCAACTAACGGATGTACTTTAGATATATTAGTAGGACGACCATCAAGAGAGTAGATATCAACCTCGTGTCCCCGTTCGATAGTACCGACAATTTGATTGACAATAAACGGCTCAGATAACACAGGGAAATGTGCTACAAAAAAGGCGACTTTCATGATTTTATATTTTAGATATGAGTTAATTCTTCTCTCAAAACTGGTAGAGGTAATTCAGGTTGCAGAACTTGTTGATAAATGGCGACTAATTCATCATTTAGCTTGTTCATGTCGTATTTTTCTTCAACACGCGCACGTCCAGCTTGACCCATTGTTTCCCACAATTGGGGATGCTGAATAAGATAGGATAATTTAGTTGCGATCGCATCCGTATCTCGTTCTGGTACTAAAAACCCTGAAACCCCATCCTCTACTAATTCTGGGATACCGCCGTGTGTCGTGCTAATTACAGGTAAACCCATCGCCATCGCTTCTTTTAATGTATTGACTGGCGCATCTTGATTACCATCAGCAGCCGTCACACTAGGCGCGATAAAAATATGAGCATTATTGAGAACTTCAACGATTTCTTTTTGTTGCTTCCATCCCAATAATTTGACGATATGACCAATATTTAGTTCCGCAATTAGTTTTTCAAAATGTTCCTTTAACTCGCCATCACCGATTATTTTGTATTCAATATTTGGATATTCTTTAGCTACTTTAGCAACTGCACGAATAGCATATTCAATCCCCTTCTTTTCTACTAATCTTCCAGTTGTCGCAATCTGCACCTTACCATCAGCAGGGAAATAACGAGGTTTAAAGGCGAACTTACGACAATCTAAGCCAGAACCATGAACAACAATTCTATCAGAATCACAGCCTAAATTAATCGCGCGATCGCCAAAAAATTTGCAATTCGCCAAAAAAAACTCCCCTTCCCGAAACAGTTGCTCATAAACATCCCTGCCATTTTCCTCCACATATTTACTAATATCAATACCCCGAAAAGTCGTAATTAACTTACCAGAAATTATCCCCGCCTCCCGATAAGCAAGAGCAATAGGTGCTAACGTGCCAAATTGACAGTGAATAATATCATATACACCATCTTCAAGCAGAGGTGAAATTCGATAAAAAGTTTTTAAAGTAGCTACTTCCTTGTCATACTTCCCTAACTGAAAAAAGCGCAAACTTTTTAAAGAACCCAGATAAATATTCCTGACTAATAATCCAATACCCTTAAAAAAACGCCAAACAATATTCTCAGGAACAGCAGGAGGAAAAAAGGTACAATCCATCAACTTATATTCCTCCACAATCGGATGAACCTTACCCGTATAATTCTTAGGTAAACCATTCACAGGATAAATATAAACCTCATGTCCCCTATCAATCAAACCCGTAATTTGATTAAGAATAAAAGCCTCAGATAAAACCGGAAACCGCCAAACAATAAAAGCCACCTTCATAGTAAAACCTCCGCGTCACTCCGCGTAAACCTCCGCGATACTTTGCGTTTAAAAATCCTTCCTCTCTTCTCCTTCCTCAAAAAATCCAAATGACTATTCAAATTCATCACCTCCAACGCCCCAGAACCCAAACAACCATCAGGAAAATGCAGTATACTAATCCCACAATTAGACTGTTGAAAGCGGTGATAAAACTCAGGACTTATACCCAAAGCAGTCCCAATCAAAGCCCGATTTGTACCCCCATGTGCAACCACCAGCAAAGTTTTATCAACCTGATTTGGTAACACCTCCTGCCAAAAATCTTGTACCCGTTCATATAAATTTAGAGCTGGATAAAACCGTTGTTCAGTATCTACTAGCATCCAAAACTCATGGGGGCGTTGTTTCCAGAGTTGATACGCTTCCGGGAATATTTCCCGCACATATTGAAACGCTAAACCCTCCCAGGCAGGCATATCATTTTCTCGTAACTTCTTATCAATAAAAACTGCATTTTCTGGAACATCAATTACCTTTAAAATCTCCTTAGCGGTTTCCTGCGCCCGCTTCAAAGAACTAATATAAACAGCATCAAATGCAATTCCCTGGAGAAACTCGGCTGTAATTCTTGCATCCCTGCGTCCAACTTCAGTTAATACTGACTCATCACTACTACCTTGATATAAACCCAAAGCATTAAACGTACTTTCTCCGTGGCGCAAAAGAACCACGCGAGTTCCTGAGCTTTTTTCAAGCTTCAACTGCATAGATATCTCCTTCTGGTTCTACAATGCTTTGTATCTGGTATAAAGTGGCATAACAGCCACCAAGTCGCATCAATTCTGCGTGCGTACCTTGTTCTACAATACGTCCCCCATCGACGTAGAGAATCATATCTGCATTCTCTACCGCCTTAAGGTTGTGAGAAATAATAAACGTTGTCCGCCCCTCGGTTAGTTTATTGAGTGCAGCGTTGACGATATATTCATTCTTTTTATCTAAACCTGTAGTAGCTTCATCCAGAATAACTATTGGTGCTTGACGTATTGCAGCACGAGCGATCGCAATTCTTTGTCTTTGTCCTCCTGATAGTGTACCACCGCGATCGCCCAAAATTGTATCGTAGCCTTGGGGCAATTTCAGAATAAATTCGTGAGCATTCGCCAACTTTGCAGCTTTTTCTACTTCTTTATGGGAGCATCCTAATTTACCGTAAGCAATGTTTTCTCTCACACTCACAGCAAATAACACACTATCTTGCAAAACTACGCTGATTTGCTGTCTGAGAGAATTTAAAGTATATTCACGAATATCTTGACCGTCGATGACAATCCGCCCCGCTTCTGGGTCATACAGTCGTAATATTAAACTGAGAAGCGTTGATTTACCGCTACCAGAAGCCCCGACTAACGCTACTTGCTGTCCCGGTTGCACTATACAATTAATATCTTTTAAGATTTTGTTCCCTGTGTCGTAGCTGAAAGCCACATTTTCAAACCGCACCGCACCAAATAAAGGATGCGCTGGTTTCGCCCTAGGTAAATCTTTTACATTTGGTTCATAGTCGAGAATTTCCACCACCCGTTCCCCGGAAGCTGTAGCTTTAGCAATTTGTCCGATTTGGTTAGATATTTTCCGCATCGGTTCAAAAGCATTTTTCAAATAAGTCATAAACACCAACAGTTCCCCAGGAGTGAGTTGCTTGTTTAGTACCACATGAGAACCACGCCACAACACCACAGCAATAATAATCGCCATTAAAATTTGTACAGCCCTTTCAAGTGCGGCTGATAGCCTCAAAGATTCGATAGCTTCATCTAAACTCTTCTGATTTTGCGTTGAAAAAACACCGTGTAGCATTTTCTGAAGAGATAGAACTTGCACCACCTTAATTGCACCCATAGTTTCGCCCGTAGTTGCGGCTAAAACACCTTCAGAATCACGATGTTTTTTAGCAAACTTGCGAATGCGGGTAATCATGTTGCTAGTCAATAAAATTAATAATGGGAAAATCGCCGTAACTACTAATGCTAATTCCCAATTTAGCCAAAACATAATAGCTAACATTCCCAAAAGGGAGAATGTATTAGTAAATAAAGGTAAAGCTGTTTTCACCGTCACCGTCCGCATCTTTTCAATATCGGCGGTGACACGGGTGATTAAATCCCCACCTTTAGACTTTTGGTGAAAGGATAAAGAAAGATGTTGTAAATGATTGAAAACATCACCGCGTACCTCCGACAATACCCGCACCACAGCCAAAGACATTCCATAGGTGCTGAGGTATGCAGCAATGCTACCCACTCCAGAAATAACTACAATAGCTACAGCCGATAAAGTTAATAATACAATTGGACTAAATCCAAATGTATTAGGAATATTTACAGTATTAGTATGAGCAGGTATCAGAATATAATCAAATACATATTTTAAAGGCCAAGGTTCAAGCAAACGTAAGCCTGTTTCTATTAACAGAGCCAGAAAAGAACCAGCAATTAAAAGTTTTTCTTTGCGGATATAAGCCGAGAATTTTGCTAATATCCGCAAAATACCTGGGATAACTCCTGTTAATTCCTTTTCTTTGGCACGCTGTCCCATTAATTATCTCTCTCCTTGACTAAATATAATTTCTCTCAATTTATTCTCCTTCGAGTGTTAGTGTAGCCGGGCGTAACCTGACAAATATTGATTCTCATTCAGAAAACTTTTCAGAAAAATAGCCGTTTTCTCCGCACCCTGCAAATCGAAGTTTTGAGAAATATCTAAAACTGTGTTTTTATTTAAACAAGCAATCATTCTTTCTGCTAGATGATATGCTTCTAACTCTTGTGGAAGAAGACAATCAACAATTCCCAACTGCTGTAATTTTTGAGTTCTGACTAATTGTTCTTTATCTTGATTTTCATGGCCAATGGGAACAAGAATGGCACGAACACCTGTACTCAAAATATTCATTGTAGTGTTATAACCACTTAAACTGAGAGAAATATCTGCCGTTCTCATGTAAGCAAGTAGTTGGTTAGTATAGCTTGCGATATGAATATTTACTTGATTACCAACAGCTTGCTTTAATTTGACTAGCTTCTCTTCTGGCATAAAAGGTCCAGTAAATATTTTAATGATATGTGGGGTAATTTTTTCTAAAATTGGGCTTGCTGCTATGACTGTTTCTAAAAGTTCATAGCCAATTCTTCCCCCGCCGATACTCACCAAAATTTTTGCTGTCTCTGGTTTTATTTCACCCCATAATTGATCAATATCGTCGATATTTACTTGGGGTGATTGAGTGACAAATCCAGTATGGTAGATTTCGCTTTTAATATCTTTATATCTTTTAAAACTTTCAGAAAAACTTTGAAAGTTGGGATCTGAATGAAACAGTAATAGGTCAAAGTAACGATTCATTAAATTGCAAATAGTTTCTTCTTCCTCCTGATCACTTTCTTTACCAATGACATCACGTAAACTACAAATAATTTTCGTTTGAGGACTTTGAGCTTTGATATATTCAACTAAAGGAATCAATTCAAAAAATAGTTTGTGTCTACCAAAAGGAAAAAATTCAGTAATTAAACAATCTGGTTTGATTCTGTCAACTTCAGAAATTAAAAGATTTTTTCTGATTTCCTTTACTTCTTCCACACTTTGGTAATTATCCCCCACGGTAAATTCACCGTCTTCTAACCACAGTGCAGGTAGTCTAATTAATTCTACCTGTGGCGGAATTTCAAAACCTGTTATTTCCGGCCCACCACAAATAAAATAAACCTGAAAATATTTGACTAAACTCCGTACTATTTCTGTACTTCTAACTAAATGCCCCATACCGCTAAGGTACTGGCAATAAAACATGATTTTCTTCATAATTGAATTGACGTTCCCAGCTTGTTTGCGTTAACAGCAAAAAAATGCAATCTTTGACGTTAGATAACCCCCGCATATTTAACTTGTACTGGGTTACACATGACTGATTTGTGAGAGCCTTTTTTAAGGTTTCTGGATGACAATCTTCTGGATTAATTGCCTGAAATAAACCTAATGCTGCCATTTTTTCTGCGCGAATTAATTGCTCTTTTGATGGATGACAACGTGGTATAATTACAGCAGGCTTATTTGCCGATAAAATTTCGCAGACAGTGTTATAACCAGCCATTGAAACTATTGCATCTGCTGCTTGTATATAACTCATTAAATCGTCTGTAAATTCCCTAATCTGCACTTGGGGATTATTGGCTGCTGCTTGGTAAATAAGTTGTTTTTGGTTTGTGGGCATTTCTGGTCCACAAATGATTAAACTTTTGCAGGGATTTACTGCACCTAATAAGTTAATGGCTTGAAGATAGGTATCAACCAATTCGTAACCATCTTCACCACCACCAGGGGTAACTAAAATCAAACGTTCTTTTGATGATACTTGCAATTCTGCTTTGATAATATCAGGTGATTTTAATCCTGGTGGACGACTGATATAGCCACAATAACGGGTTTTATGGGCAATAATTGGGGAAAATTGATATTCCTTGACAGTATCAAAAACTTCTGGTGTACCAACTATTAAGACTTGATGGTAAAACTTTTCTATAGCTGCGTAATAGCGATTTTTTTGCCAATCAGCGATAGTGACTTCTGGCGAGTCGAGAATATCGCGCAGTAACAGAACTAACTTGGTTTGAGGACGTTTGTGATGGAAATAAAGAATCGTATCAGCTAACTCATTTTTCAGTCCGTATGGTTTTTTATCTACCAGAAATAAGTCTGGTTGAAAGTTAATTGCAGCTGAGAGAATTAATTGCGATCGCAATCTCACTGTCTCTTCAATACCCATCCCCAGATACTTTACCGCAACTTCCCCATCTGTGCCTCTGTTTAAGCAAGGAAGTTTGATGTAATCTAAACCCTTCGGTAAGCGAAACCCCTGTAACATGGGTGAACCCGACACCAATAAAATCGAGAGTTCAGAAATTGTCCCCAGTAGGTGTTCGCAGATAGCCAACATTCTGCGGATGTTACCAAGTCCGTATGCGTCATGGGAATATACCAGCAGTCGCATAATTTTTACCAATTAAGTTGGAGTATGGATAGGAGAAACATTCGTTTGATGTTCTCTTGCTAATACACATGATTGCTCATGTAGATGAATTGTTCATGAAACTTTAATGAGAAGTTTCTCATCAATCTGTTAAGTAGATTTACCATAATTATCCCGTTGCAGAGAAGGGATGTTAACCATTTTTTGATGAAGTGAATAGTCAATATCTTTTATCTGGTGGTAGTTTCATGAGAAGTTTCTCATCTTTTGTTCATTATCTTCTCATAAAAGTTTGATTAAACTTACCTTAAGACAAAGTTAAGTAGCACTCAGTATTAATTCACTTTTCATAAGGAGGCAAGCAGATTAAAAGAGGCGTAAATAGAAAAAATGAAGCCCACCAGCTACTAACATCATATTATCATGTTCAACGCGTAAGTAAATAGATTTCATCGAAATTTTTGATTCTCAAGCCGTTGTAAACAGTTTTCTCCCAATGCTCCACAGCCAAACCCATTAGAAGATATTGGCTTACAAGCAAAAAGACTGATTAGAGAATTGTATTTTTCCCTGCTTTTCTTCTGTTAACTCCCTCAATAGTGTGTGTTCTCATGTACAATTTGCTACCTCACTCTAAAAAATTCACCAGAACATCGCCTACTATCGTGTCTTCGCAGATTAGTAGTTTATCTAGTAATACTCGTAAGTGCCGTATTGCGTTGTATTCCCACGACACAATGGGTTTAGGACACAAACGCCGTAATTTATTGATTGCCCAAACTTTAGGATTTTCACCCCTAAAAACCGATATTTTAATGATTAGTGGCATTCCAGATGCCAACAGTCTACCAACACCACCAGGGGTAGATTGTTTGACACTCCCGGCTTTGCACAAAAATATTGATGGGCAATATCAAGCCAGAAAATTGGATCTATCATTGCAAGAAATTATTGCACTGCGATCGCAAGTTATCCTAGCAACGATAAAAACCTTTAAACCTGATATCTTCATTGTGGATAATGTCCCACGCGGAGCAGTCAGAGAACTAGATCCCACCTTAGAATACTTGCGTAGAGAAGGTAAAACCCACTGCATTCTAGGTTTGCGCGATATCTTAGATGAACCCGCTTCTGTACGTCGAGATTGGAAACGAGCAGCCAATGAAGAGGCGATTCAAACCTACTATGATCAAGTTTGGGTGTATGGCGATCGCAATATCTATGACCTAGCCAAAGAATATCACTTCCAGCCCAAAACCGTTGCCAAATTCCGCTACACCGGCTATCTTGACCAACGTAGCCGCCTCAAATATTTGAATTTAGACACCGTTCAATCATTTAAATCCCTCAATCTACCATCTGAACGCCTAGTATTATGCTTAGTAGGTGGTGGACAAGACGGAGCGCAGTTAGCAGAAACCTTTGCTCATGCTGAACTACCACCAGGGATGAATGGTATCATCTTGACAGGCCCCTTCATGCCGCGAGAAGTCAGGCAAAAACTCCACAACTATGCAGCGCAACGTGATAATTTGCGCGTGTTGGAATATTTAGCCGAGCCGACAATGTTACTACACCAAGCCGAACGCGTGATTGCAATGGGTGGTTATAATACCACTTGCGAATTATTATCATTTGGCAAGCGATCGCTTATTTTACCCCGCGTCCAACCCCGAAAAGAACAATTAATTAGGGCTGAACGATTAAAAGAACTAGGCTTAATTGATTTCCTACACCCAGATAAACTGACATCGGCTGCATTAACCGACTGGCTAAAGCTTGACATTGAGCCACCACCAGTCCGTAAATTCGTCGATCTCAAAGGACTAACTCACATTCCCCAATTCGTCGATGAAATCCTCACGCCTGCTCATCAAGAACCCCCACACGCAAAAGCTTCTTAAATAGTCATCAGTCATCAGTTAACAAATATGTCCATGTCCGTCGCTTACGTTCTCAAACGTTATCCCCGCTATTCTGAAACCTTTGTCGTCAATGAAATTTTAGCTCATGAAGCGGCTGGCTTAGATATAAACATTTTCGCTTTAAGACCACCATCAGACACGCACTTTCAAAATATTATTTCCCAAGTGCGCGCACCTGTCACTTACATTCGCAAGCCACTTCAAGGACGGGTGAGCGATTCACTCAATAGTCTTGCACCTACAGCCGCTAGCTATTTTTGGGCAGAATTACAAGAAGCAAGTAAGGTTATCCCTGATTTTTGGTCAAAATTGGCATTTGCTCAAGGGGAAAAAGCTAGCACGGTTTACCAAGCTGCATGGTTAGCACGAGAAGTCAAGCTCAAAGGTATCACCCATTTACACGCTCATTTCGGCACTGTAGCCACTAGTGTAGCTCGCCTAGCATCCCACTTTACAGGCGTTCCCTATACTTTCACTGCTCATGCTAAAGATATCTTTCATGAAAGCGTGGAATTTGCGGATATGGAACGTAAGCTAAAGGATGCGGCTAGGGTGGTGACTGTCAGTGACTATAATCTCAAATATCTGGAGAAAATATACAATCTAGCTGCAAACCAAGTTCAACGCATCTATAACGGGTTAGATTTGCGACAGTTACAATATTCTTCTCCGGCTGAACGTCCACCATTAATTATCTCAGTTGGTCGGTTAATCGAGAAGAAAGGGTTATCTGTTTTAATAGATGCTTGCGCGATTCTCAAGCAGAAAAATTATGAGTTTCAGTGTCAAATCGTCGGTACTGGTGCTTTAGAATCAACTTTGCGGCAGCAAATTATAGATTTAGGACTGCAATCTTGTGTGCAAATTGTCGGTGCGCGTCCCCAAAATGAGGTGTTTCAATTAGTACAACAGGCGGCTGTGTTTGCTGCGCCTTATGTGATTGGTAAAGATGGTAATCGTGATGGTTTACCTACGGTTTTACTAGAAGCGATGGCTCTGGGAACTCCCTGTGTTAGTACGGTTGTTACTGGTATCCCTGAAGTCGTGCGTGATGGGGAGACTGGGTTGATTGTCCCGCAATATGATGCAGAGGAATTAGCGATCGCTCTTGGGCAACTTCTCAAAGATCCGGCTTTGCGGGTGAGGTTGTCTACTCAGGCTAGGAGTTTGATTGAGTCTGAGTTTGATATTTGTCGTAATACGGAAGTTTTGAGGGATTTATTTCTCACGCAGAGGCGCGGAGGCGCAGAGGAGGTATGAAGGTGAGAGTTGCTTATGTTTGTGCTGATGCTGGGATTCCTGTTTTTGGGCAGAAGGGTTGCTCAATTCATGTGCAGGAGGTGATCCGGGCTTTAAAAGGGCAAGGTGGACAGGTTACATTGTTTGCTACTCGGATTGGGGGAGAGTTACCGGCGGATTTGGCTGATGTGGTGGTGCATCAACTTCCACCTGTTCCTAAGTTAGAAAGGGAGGTGCGAGAGCAGGTTGCTTTGGGAATGAATCCTGATTTACGGTTGAGTTTGGAGAAATTTGGCTCTTTTGATTTGATTTATGAGCGTTATTCTCTTTGGAGTTATGGCGCGATGGAATATGCCCAAGATAGGGGAATTCCTGGTTTGTTGGAGGTTAATTCGCCTCTGATTATCGAACAGGCACAGCATCGGGGTTTAATTGATCTTGATGGTGCGGAAGTGGTGGCGCGTCGGGTGTTTTCAGCCGCTACAGCATTGATTGCTGTTTCCGATGCGGTGAAAAGTTATTTGCTGGATTATGTGGATGGTAGCAAGGTTCATGTCATCCCTAATGGTGTCAATCCTCACCGCTTTTCTACTCTGCGTTCTGTAATTCAATCAGATAGTTTTACGGTGGGTTTTGTCGGTACTTTGAAACCTTGGCATGGATTGCCCATCTTGACGGAAGCTTTTAGTTTACTGCATCAACGTGTTCCCCATGCCAAACTTTTGATTGTTGGTGATGGACCTGAACGGGAAAATCTCGAAGCTGAATTAGCTGCACGGGGATTAGATGCTCATACTCAATTCACTGGTGCGGTGAATCCTGATGAAATTCCTCAGTTATTAGCTGCAATGGATGTGGCTGTCGCACCCTACGCTGCACAAGCTGATTTTTACTTCTCGCCGTTGAAGGTGTATGAATATATGGCGGCTGGTTTACCTGTAGTGGTTAGTCAGATTGGACAATTGACAGACTTAATTGATCCGGGGGTGAATGGTATGCTTTGCCCTCCTGGTGATGCGATCGCCTTAACAAACACATTAGAACAATTATGGCGATCGCCTCATCTGCGTCACAGTTTAGGACAAGCGGCGCGAGAAACAGTTATAGCTCATCATACTTGGGATGCGATCGCAGGGCAAATTCTGCATCTAGCATCTCCATTACCGGTGGAGGTGAAACGATAAATGCTAAAACCCAAAAAATCAGCTGTTCCCGGTTTGTGGGGAGTGTTGACTTATTTCTGGCCTGATATTCGTCCCCAGTATGGACTACTTTTAGTTTCGGCGATCGCTTTAATTGCAGATGTGGGACTGAGAGTATTAGAACCTTGGCCGCTCAAGTTTGTCTTTGATTACGTTCTGCTGCGTGGCGAAAGGGTTAATACTCTTCCCCTGATTACTAGTCTAGAACCAATCGCATTACTGACACTCTCAGCCGTTGCAGTCCTGATAATTACAGGGTTACGCGCCCTTGCTGCCTATTGGAGTACCGTAGGATTAGCCATAGTCGGTAGCCGAGTTATGGCTAAGGTGCGGAATCATTTATATTGTCATCTGCAAAATTTATCTTTGGCTTATCACACCAAAGCTCGTAGCGGTGATTTAATTATCCGTGTCAGTAGCGATGCTAGCCGTCTTCAAGAGATTATGATTACGGCAGCATTACCGCTAGTAGTCAGCATTCTCTCTCTATTTGGCATGATTGGGGTGATGTTCTGGATGAATCGCAGCCTCACCCTGCTGTCACTCATCACACTACCGTTCTTTTGGTTAGTTACAAACCGACTCAGCCAGCGCATCAAAGCTTCTTCATTAAAGCAACGTCAACAAGAAGGGGCTGTAGCAGCGACGGCGGCTGAATCTATTGCGGCGATTAAATTAGTGAAAGCCCTCTCCCTACAGGATGCTTTTGCTCGTGTATTTGCTCAACAAAATCAGAGTAGTCTAACAGAAAGCGTCAAAACCCAACGGTTGGCGGCTCACTTGGAACGTACTGTAGATGCGGTGATTGCAATGGGAACAGCAATTATTTTATGGTACGGCTCTTGGCTGGCGTTGCGAGATGCTTTAACCCCTGGGGATGTGCTTGTATTCCTTACCTACCTGAAGAATGCCTTTAAGCCAGTGCAGAACTTCGCTAAGTACACTGGACGACTAGCTAAAGCGGCGGCTTCTGGTGAGCGTATTTTAGATGTGTTAAATCAGAAACCAGATATCAGTGATTCACCGGATGCCTTCCCCGCCCCAATTTTCCGGGGTGCGGTGCGTTTTGAACGCGTCCATTTTGCCTATGACTCAGGACGAGTGCTACTAGAAGATATCAATTTAAACGTTCAATCGGGACAGCAGGTAGCGATTGTAGGAACTTCTGGTGGTGGTAAATCAACGTTAGTCAGTCTTTTATTACGGCTTTATGATCCTACATCCGGGCGGGTGATGATTGATGGGCGAGATATTCGAGAATATACATTGGCATCATTCCGTTCCCAAATTAGTGTAGTTTTGCAAGATAGTCTCTTGTTTGCTGCCAGTATTAAAGAAAACATTGCCTACGGGATTGCTGGGGTGTCTGATGCGGAAATTGAAGCGGCGGCGCGTTTAGCTCACGCTCATGATTTTATCCAAGCTTTACCGCAAGGATATGACACCTTGGTGGGGGAAAGAGGCTCGACTCTTTCGGGGGGACAAAGACAACGGATTGCGATCGCTCGTGCTGCTATTCGTCAAGCTCCTATCTTGATTTTAGATGAACCTACTACGGGGTTAGATAAGGAGAGTGAGAAGGCTGTAATTGATGCGTTGCAAAGGTTGTCAGCAAATCGCACGACTTTTTTGATTACTCATGATCTGAATTTCGCTACTCGCGCAGATATGATTGTTTATCTGGAAAATGGGCGGATAGCTGAACAAGGTTCTCATCTGGAGTTGATGCGGAAACATGGGCGTTATGCGGCTTTGTATGAGGTGCAGGCTTCTTTGAGGGTTTAGAGAGAGTTTTTAACGCAGAGGGGCGCGGAGGTATGCGCGGAGGTACGCTGAGTATGGGTTTTAGTGATGAGAAGATGCCTTTTTTGGCGGATGCGGTTGATCGGGTGCGGGTGGAGGAGTGTTTTGAGGGGTGTTTGGTAATAGCTAAAAATTGTCGTGTGCAGAATGTCAGGGTGATTCGTCATAAGTTGGGGCGGCGTTGTTTGATTGAATATGAGTTGATTGATGATGCTGGGGAAATCATTACCTTAATTGGGAAGGTGAGGGCTAAGGGAACTGATTTTCATAGTTATGAGTTACAAAAATCTCTCTGGGAATCGGGATTTGGTGATGATAGTCCTGATGGGATTTCTGTCCCTGAACCTGTGGGTGTGATTCCTGAATGGCAAATGTGGTTACAGCGTAAGGTTGAGGGGGTAATGGCTACTCAACTGCTATCACAAACTAACAGTATTTTACCTGCAAAACTCATTGCTGAAGCGGCTCATAAATTGCACCAAGCTAATATTCTTCCTCGTCGTTCTCATAGGATGTCAGATGAATTAAGAATTTTGCATGAACGGATTCCATTAGTGATGGAACAATACCCACAATGGCAATCACGTTTAGAACGCATATTAGCAGCAAGTGATGATTTAGGAGCAAACACGCCAGAACTAAAACCCTGTGGTATCCATCGTGATTTTTATCCTGATCAAGTCATTATTAATAATTCCCGTTTGTATCTGATTGATCTGGATTTATATTGTGCAGGTAATCCGGCAGTTGATATCGGTAATTTCATCGCTCATCTACAAGAATATAGCTTACGTAATTTTGGTAATAGCCAAGCATTACAAGAGTATGAAAATATTCTCACGAAAAGATTTCTTCAGCTTACAGGTAATGAATTTTTCCCCGCAATTCAAGCCTATACTACTCTAACTTTAGTCCGACATATTTACATCAGCACCCTATTTACCGAACGTCGTCCTTTTACCGAAGCACTGTTAAATCTCTGCGAAGAACGACTCAAGATAATCAGTAATTCGTAATTATATAGCGTTTTCTAATCTGCTGAGGTAGTGACTACACCACTAATAAAATTGGGCAACCTCCGCGCCCCTCTGCGTTTTCCTCCGCGCCCCTCTGCGTTTAATTTTCAGGAGATATAATTAATGGGTTCAATTTTTGGTCAGGAAATACGCCTGATTAGTCTAATCATTTTATTTGCTTTGAGTAGTATAGCTAAAGTTAATGCAATAAATATTCCAGTAGAAAAAAATAGTAAACTAAATAAAATTATATCAGTTTCTCAATTAGCGGATATTACCCATGATAGTTGGGCATTTCAGGCACTACAAGCATTAACTGAGTAATATGATTGTGTTAGTCAGGAGAATACTGACAATCAAACCATGACTAGATATGAATTTGCCACTAAATTAAATGTTTGTATTCTCAAAATAAATAATAGTAACTTTGACAAATTTAATCAAGAAACGTTAACTACAATCCAAAAACTACAAACAGAATTTTCTGCGGAATTAGCAACTTTTCGCAACCACGTAGATTTATTAGAAAACAAAGTAGCTGCATTAGAAACAAAACAGTTTTCGCCCCAAGTTGAGTTAGCGGGAGAAGTTATCTTTGCTGTAACTGGAGTCACTGGCGGGAAAAAAGCCAACAGTAGAACTAAGCCAATCAATGAGAACTTAGTATTTAGCGATCGCCTCCGTCTCAGCTTAGAGGCAAGTTTTACTGGTAAAGACAAATTACAAATCCGTCTACAAGGACGCAATACACCAGAATTAGCAGATGTTACCGGCACTAAAATGGCTAATTTGGGATTTGACGGTGACGATGACAATGAGGTGGAAGTAGATGAGTTAGATTATAGATTCCGTCTGGGTAAACAAACTCGCGTCACTTTATACGCTTTAGGAGGAGGATTAGGGGATTTTGTTCCTAGTGTCAATCCTCTTTTTAGTGGTAGTGGAGACGGTTCAATTTCCACATTTGGACGAGAAAATCCAATTCGCCGACAAGGTGGCGGTGCAGGTATCGGTATTTCTCATAATTTCAATGACTCTCTCAATTTATCATTAGGATACGTCAGTAACAACGCAGCTAATCCAGAGAAGGGAATTTTTGCTAGTCCTTATGGTGCGATCGCTCAACTCACCCTTAAACCATCCAAAACCACAGCACTTAGCGTTACCTATATCCACTCTTACAATAATGTAAATACCGGAACTGGCAGCGAATTAACCAACAACCCCTTTAATAATCAAGCAGATGCAATTACAGCTAATTCCTTTGGTGCAGAAGGTGCTTGGCAAATTAACCCAACTATCACCCTGGGAAGCCGAGTTGGTTTTATTCATGCAACAGCAGAAGACGTACCAGCAACCCCAAATGCTGTTATTTCCACATGGGCGTTACTACTAACGCTCAGAGATATTGGTAAAGAAGGTAGTTTTGCCGGATTCGTTGTAGGTCAACCGCCTAAAGTAACTCATAATAGTTTCGGTGATGCCTTTGAAGAGAAGGACACATCTTTACATCTAGAAGCCTTTTATCACTTTAAAATTACAGATAATCTAGCAATAACTCCGGGTTTATTTCTCATCACAAATCCAGAACATAATAATAATAACGACAAAATTTATATTGGCACAGTTCGGACAACTTTTACCTTCTAAGTATCAGTCGGTAGTGGCGTGGCAAGCCTAAAACAGTGCATTAAATGTAGGTTGGGTTAAGCGCAGCGCAACCCAACATTGATCTCGAAAACTCAACATAGATATTGGTTTTGGGTTTCCTAACGTCAACCCAACCTACGCCTAATCCATCATTTTAGGCTTGCCACGCCAGTAGTGCCATTCTTGAAACTCTGTCGCTTTTAAGCTAAGATTTATAGTCTATGGCTGATATCGTTCGTCAAAAAACACTGCTAGTCTATGCAAAAGAAGACGGCAAAGAGCCGTACACTGAATGGCTCTTATGCTTGAAGGACTATGTGATCCGTTCAAGGATAATTCGACGGATAGAGCGACTAAAGCAAGGTAATTACGGGGATTGCAAGCCGGTTGGAGATGGCGTGCTTGAACTGAGGTTTTTCTTTGGCAGTGGCTACCGCGTTTACTTTGGTGAATCCGCGAACGATCTAGTAATTCTCCTGTGTGGTGGCGACAAGGACAGCCAGGAGAGGGACATAGAAAAAGCTAAAGAATATTGGCAGGCTTATCAGGAGGAACAGGATGAGCAAGAAACTGAGAAACCATGACGAGATTGTATTTGAGCAGATGCTGAACCCGGAAATGGCAAAGGCTTACCTGGACGTTGCCCTTGAAGAGTACGAGCAGGATGGCGATATGGCGTTTTTTCTGGAAGCGTTGCGGAACGTGGTGGAAGCACGTTCGGGGATGACGCACCTTGCGGAAAAAACGGGTTTGAACCGCCAGAATCTTTACCGGGCTTTGTCGCCAGAAGGCAACCCAGAACTGCGAACCATCAGCATTATTCTGCATCATCTCGGCTATCGCCTGAGTGTGCAACCAATTCTGTGATTTGAACGATAATTTAGCAGCAATTCTCATTACTCACCACTTCTATTAATCCTCATATAAATCGACTTGAAGATTACCATTACCATCAAGATATAATTCTTCTTCGAGTTCTCCGTCAGTAATATCTACCTCATAAAATATGCCTTTAGGCGTAATTTCAATTTCATATTTTGTAACAATAAATCCAGGGCGTTCTTGCTTTATACGTTCTAATACAATAGGAGGAAATTCTTTCTCGGTCACATAGTATTCAGTTTCTAGCCATTCCCCGGTTGCGGAAAATTCTGCTTCGTATTGGATATTATCTTCAGTAAAAACTGCCTCATAACCGTAATCATGTCTTTGCCAGGTATGAGGAATATCAGGATATTTAGCTTGGAAAGCTGCTTTTACAGCTTCAGGAACTACTATGCCTTTTGGCTGATTATGGACATAAGTAAAAGCTAATAAACACGTTAATAAAGATAAACTACTAACAGTGCAAATAATTGATTTGATTGCTATAATTACCACTTACTTATTGAATAAATGTTCTTACTTGAGGTGATTCTAAGGGTAAGGTAATTGTGAATACAGATCCTGCGCCTAGTTCACTTTCAAGGGTAATTTGTCCGCCATGTGCTTCAGCAATAACTTGGACAATAGATAAACCTAACCCAGCACCTTCAGAACGACGGCGACTGTTTGCAGCACGAGCAAAACGCTGAAAAATTCTCTGTTGATCAGCTGGTGCAACACCTACCCCTGTGTCACGTACCCAAAAGCTAATTTTACCCCGGTGAATCATTGAACCCAGAGCAATTGTATCAGTGTTGTTTGTATGTTGAGTAGCATTTTGTGCCAAATTCATCACAGCTTGAGTCAGACGTTGACGGTCTCCAACAATTTTACCTCTGGCAACAGCTTCGAGTTGCCAGTTGCGATCGCCTAAACCTTTAACTTTAGTAAATAATTCTTCGGTGAAAGTCCGAATATCAACTGTTTCTAACTGCAAAAAATCCGGCTGCTCCGCCTTTGCTAGTAACATCAAATCATTAACAAAGCGGTTCATCCGTTCTAACTCATCCATGACTATAGTTAGAGTTTCTTGTATTTCTTGCGGGTCATTACCCATCAATTCTAAATGACCACGAATAATAGTAATAGGCGTTCGCAGTTCGTGTCCAGCATCGTTAATAAAATGGCGTTGACTAGTAAAGGCTGCTTGCAACCTATCCATCATGTCATTAAAAGTAGCTCCTAATTCTGCTAGTTCTCCGCTACCATCTATAGTGATGCGTTGATTTAAATCTGTTTCAGTAATTTTGCGAGCCGTCTGAGTTAGTAAGCGCAAAGGTGCAAGGATTTTTCCCGCAGCAAACCAAGCCAAAACTAAAGCAAATAGCACAACAACTACACTCACCTGAACAATCACGGCTAAAGCTTCTAACACTTCTCCACGTTCCCCAGCCGTGGTGTGAGCAACGACTAACACTCCCATGACTTCGCCGTCAATTTTCACAGGTTGAGCTAGATAAAGGATACTATCAACTTCACTACCAAGGATGACCTTTTCTCCTTGTGCAGGTTTTGTTAACCTTGCCCAATCTAGAATGATTTTTGCATCTCTATCCATTTCTTTTGGTCTAGCTCTGGGACTCGATTTATAAAATCTTTCGTCCATTAACGCAATCAAAAATGTATCATCTTCTGGCAGTTGATTACCTAAAAAAGCATCAAAAAACTGTTGTAGTTCCTTTTTTGTGGTTGGTGGCTTTTTTAGCCGGGTATCACCACTTCTCAGGTTATCAATAGCTTCAATACTTTCTTCATCTAGAGGCTCAGAACTGTTACTTTTACCCGTCAGTAATTGCTCAAATATTTGAATTTTCTCTCTTGATTCATCATTGACACGTTGATTAACTTGTGCATATAAAGCCTGACGAATTGCAGGAATAAAAACCAGAAAAATCACAAATAAGATGATCGCATACCAGGACAAAATCCTTGTACGCGTAGCCCAAAAGAAGCCTCGACGATGTTTTATATATGTTTTGGCTATTGTAGTTTGATTGTTCAGCACTAATCTCAGACTGTCGGGATTAAATAGAGAAACTTGAGATTTGTCTCTTTTTCGTTGTTTCCCCATATAAACTATAATTTTGTGGGTTTTATACGCGTTAAAAATTGGAATTTGGAATATTAAATCCAAAAACCCAATCTTTACATCCAAAATTCCGGTCATATAGGGAACACACACATCTTACGACAGAATTTATATTCTGTAGATTAAGCGGAAAGGTTGTAATAGAACCTATGTTTATGAATTTATGATGGTGAAATGAGAAAATCATGAAATTTTGATGAGAAAATTCTCATGTTCGCAGACGATAACCCATACCTCGGACAGTTTCAATTAAGTCACTACCTAATTTTTTGCGTAAATAACCCACATAAACATCAACAATATTTGAGCCTGGGTCATAGTCATAACCCCAGACTCTATCTAATAATTGTTCCCGACTGAAAACTTGACCAGGATGGCGCAGGAAGGTTTCTGCAAGGGTAAATTCCCGCGCTGGTAACTCTACTATATTTTGACCTACTTTAGCTTTGCGCGATCGCAAGTTTAAAACCACATCCCCAAACTTGAGTACCATCTCTTCAGTAGCTTGACTGTTACCATTGTTACGTAACCTAGCTTTTATCCGTACTAACAATTCCTCAAACCGAAAAGGCTTAGTTACATAGTCATCTGCACCAGTTTCAAAGCCTGCAACTTTATCTTGAATGTCATCACGGGCAGTTAAAATAATTACCGGAACATTTTCCCCTTGTCCACGTATTTCTGCCAATACATCTAAGCCATCTTTACCAGGAAGCCCCAAATCCAAAATCATTAAGTCAAAACCGCTACTTAACGCCATGTTAGTAGCAGAATCAGCATCAACGGCTATAGACGTTGTAAAACCATGAGAACGTAACCCTTTCTCAATAAAAGCCGCTATGCGGGGTTCATCTTCCACGATGAGAATTCGATTCATCCGATGCAACCTCTGTTTGTGGTTCTAAAGCTAAGACACCTATAAAACTAGAACCTGTTCCCAATCCCCTGTCACCTGTCACCTGTCACCTGTCACCTTCAAACCAAACTATCCCCCCCTGGTTGACTAATTACTAATCGCAAAACTGATAATCCTAAAATTATTAAAAATAGCACCAACCCAATTGTACAAGCATAGGTAATTTCTAAATTACTAAAGGCTTGCTCGTAGAGATAATAAACAATTGTTTTAGAACTATTAAGTGGGCCACCTTGAGTCATAATAAAAACTTCTTCAAATACCTTCGTCGCTGAAATTGCTGAAATTACTGCGACTAATGCTAAGTAAGGCTTCATTAAAGGTACAGTAATATCCCAATGTTTACGAATACCATCTGAACCATCAATAGCGGCAGCTTCATATACATCTGCTGGAATTGATTGCAATCCAGCTAAATAAATCACCATGTAATAACCTAGTCCTTTCCAGATGGTGACAGCCATAACGCTAGCTAGAGTAATTGGCACAATGCCGAAAATTTTAGCGGAACTAGTCAACCAGGGAATACCATCTGGGAACAGACCTAACATTTTCAGGAATTGATTCAGTAAACCGTTTTCTGCATATAGCCACTTCCAAGCTATCCCGGCAACGACCATAGAAATAACGACTGGCGTATAGTAGGCGGCACGAAACCAATTAATTCCTCGTAATTTTTGATTAACTAAAATTGCCAATCCTAAAGGAAAAATAACTAGAATTGGGACTACACCTACAAGATAGAGAAAGGTGTTTTCTAAAGTTTTCCAAAAAACGGCATCTTGCCACAAACGGAGGAAGTTTTTAATACCTATCCATTGCGGTGCTAGGCTGAGGTCTTCGTAGCTAGTAAAACTGAGGTAAAAAGCTTGCAGTGCAGGCCAGAATACAGTTAAGCCCAGCAGAATTAAAGCCGGTAGTAAAAATAAATAAGGAGTTAGTCGCCGTTTAATGACTATCAAATCTTTAGGCGTTAATTGTTTCATAAATAGCTGTGCTTATTTAAGCTAGCCTGCGGAGACAAACTAGTGGGGCATATCTTCAACAATAAATAGTATCAGCTATTCTAGTTTTTCTGCGGCTGGCTGGATAGGGAGCAAATTCTTCTCCCCCTGTACCCTCAGAGATGGATTACCTTCTGCCTTCTCAAATTCTTTGAGCAGTAGGATCTCAATTTCATGAGCAGGCAAAGGTTTAGAAAATAAGTAACCTTGACCAAATTCACATCCAAGTTGCTTTAAGCGTTGAAGTTGCTCCTGCATTTCAATACCTTCTGCCACAACTGCCAATCCCAGTTGATTACTGAGTGCAATGATGGTTTTGATAACTTGATAATTCCGTGTTCCTTCCTGAATGTGGTTAATAAAGGAGCGATCAATTTTCAAGGTATCAGCAGGTAATCGATGCAGATAATTGAGAGATGAATATCCAGTACCAAAATCATCAATGCTGATTTTAATGCCTAGTGTTTTTAATTCCTCTAATACAATGATTGTCTCAGTTATATTCTCAATCAGAATACTCTCAGTAATTTCTAGGCTAAGGGAATGACCATCTAAACCAGCTTGAGTGAGAATTTCTTCCACATCCTTCACTAAAGTAGCTTTGCAGATATCTTGAACTGAGAGATTTACACTTACCTTGAGAGCTAATTTACTATCAAACTGCTGTTTCCAATTTGCCATTTGTTGGCAGGCTGTTTGCAGTACCCAATTATCTAGAGGGACAATCAGACCTGTTTCTTCCGCGATGGGAATAAAATCTCCGGGAGAAATGAAGCCGCGAGTGGGGTGTTGCCAGCGCACTAATGCTTCAACACCAACTAAATGATTGCTATTGATATCAAGAATTGGTTGGTAGTAAACAATAAATTCTTCTCGTTCCAGTGCTTTTCGGAGGTCACTTTCTAAATTTAGTCGTGTCACTGCCTGGATGTGCATCTGGGCATCAAAAATTTTATAGCAGCTTTTGCCTTGAGCCTTGGCTCGATACATGGCAAGATCAGAATCTCGGATTAAATCTGAGGCTTGATGATAACTTGCCGTTCCTAATACAATGCCAATGCTCGTAGTGATAAATACTTCATGTCCATTGAGTATTAATGGAGCTTGAAATTCTGCTAAAATTCGCGTGGCAACAGCAACTGCTTCTTCAATCCCTTCTACACTTTCCACTAAAATCACAAACTCATCGCCACCTAAGCGAGCTGCCAAATCCATTGCCCGAATTTTTGATTTTAGCTTCTGAGCAATCATATTTAGGAGTTCATCTCCAGCTAAATGCCCCAAGCTGTCATTAATAATTTTGAATCGATCCATATCGAGAAACAACACAGCGAAATGATAATTTTCAATTCGCTTGGCTCGGTTGATAGCTAATTCCAATCGTTCCATGAGCAGGTTACGATTAGGTAAGTTAGTTAAAGAATCATGTAGGGCGTTGTAAAGTAGTTGTGCTTCTGCTTCTTTTCGTTCGGTAATATCAGTGATTGTACCAACATATCCCGTAATTTTTCCAGTAATATCAAACTCAGTAACAGCTTGTCCAAATACCCAAGTAACAGTGCCATCAGGCTGTTGAAATCGGTACTCTAGCTGGAAAGGACGATTTTCTCGTGCAGCAGCATACAACTCCATTAAAACTTTGTTTTGGTCGTCGGGATGAATACTTTTTACCCATCCAGTCTTGAGGGCTGTTTGAGAAGTTAAGCCAGCCAGCTTGCACCAGCGTTCATTGACGTAAAGACAATTCCCTTCAGCATCGGTACGAAAAATCCCCACAGGAGCTGCGGCTGCTAAAGAAGCATACCTTTGTTCGCTTTGCCGCAGTTCTGCTTCTGTTCGTTGTCGTTCGGCTAGTTCAGTTTGTAGCTGCTGGTAAGCCGTGGCTTGTTGAATAGCGATCGCCATTTGGGTAGAAAGCTGTTCTAATAAAGCTGTTTCTTCAGCTTCCCACTGTCGCGGTGCTTGGCTCTCAACGACATTCAACAATCCCCACAGTTTATGACTGTTGATAATTGGGACTAAAATTTTCGCCCTAATCTGTAAGCTTTTTAGTAGTTGACGGTGACAATCGCTCATCTGTGTCGTGTATATATCAGACACGACTCGAATCCGTTCCTGGCGATATATCTCAACCCAATCAGCCGCGAAACAAGAATCATAAATTTCTTGTCCCAGATAACAAATATGACCATTGGCTACGGATTCTGCAACCACAACCATGCTCCAGTCGGGTTGAAATTGCCAGATGTTAACGCGATCGCACTTTAAAAGCGATCGCACTTCTTGGACTGTGGTATCAAGAATATCTTGCAGGTGCAGGGAAGACCGAATTTGGGTAGAAATATTTGCAATTAACTTTTCTCGTTCTGCTTTTGCTTTGAGTTTCGCTGTCCGTTCTTGGACTTCCTGCTCTAATTCAGCGTTGCGATTTTGCAGCAGTTCTAATTTCTCTGTTTCTAAGCAAGATACCCGACGTTCCAATACACCAACTAATTGATTTAACTCTAGAGGATTGAGGACTTTGAGAATACTTGTCTGGGTAACGATGCCTAACAACTCGCCTTGCTTACCAATCACCACTAACCTTTTAACCAAGTACTGCTGCATAATCTGTTGCACAATCCACAGCGAGTCTTGAGGACTAACTGAGAACACGGGTGTACTCATGACAACCTGTGCTTGTAAGTCCTCAAAATCCAGTTTTAAGGCTTGAAACTGGACGATATCTCGCTCTGTGACAATGCCAATGGGTATTTGTATGAGTTTACCTTGTACCTCCTGAAATCTTTCTTCTACAAGTACCACCGAGCTTACCTGATGTTCTGCCATCAAGCGAGTGATAGCTAGCATAGAAACACTGGGAGCAGCACAAATCACTTCAGAAGTCATGACATCGGCAACGACACGGAGGTGTAGTAAGTCTATAGGGCGAGACAATTGCCGCAAGCTTTCATGGGTGAGTATGCCGACGATGTGGTTTTGCTCGTCAACTAGTGGTAAATGGCGAATGTGATATTGCTGGAGTAAATTGATGGCAACAAACAGATCAGTAAATGCAGATTGCTGTAAGGTAATGACTGGATGTGCCATCACCTCAGCAATTGTCAGATTTTCTAGCGATCGCTTTTGGGAACTGAGACGAACTACGTCACGTTCTGTAAAAATGCCTAATAACTGATTGCCTTCTACAATCAACACGTAACTCGAACGCGCTTCTAGGTATAGGGCTGCAAGTTCAGTATCTGCCTTTTTGGAAGATGAACATACAGCACGAATCCCACTCATTTGGGCGATCGCCACTACCACCGATGTATCTGGCGAAACTATCAGTGGGTTACGAACGATGGCAGATTCCAGATCAGCTTCTGTCAAAGCAGTGGATGATATGAACATTCGTGCAATAGTATGTAAAAGTTCTTAACCTGTCATTGTTATCATGCCCATCCCATCATCGTACTTAACATATTAAGATCACGGAGAGAGTTCTGTTTGCTCAAAGACATTTTTGAGGAGAGTCAAACCGTGTTCAATTTGTGATATTTGTTCTGGTGTGAGATCCTGTAAAATTTCAGCGATATGAGCGCGAGTTTTTGCTTGGGATTGCTCCAACAGATGCTTTCCTTCTGGTGTTAAATTCAGAACTATTCGCCGCCGTTCTTGAGGATTATCAGTTCGTTGCACCAGTAAGCGTTGTACTAGCCGTTCGATTGTAGTGGATGCAGTAGCACAGGTGACACCAAGATGATCAGCCACCTCAGACAAGGAAGCACCAGGACGACGCTTGAGAAATGCTAGCGATCGCAATTGTGGTATAGAAATAGAATCAGGACTATGAGTTCGCATATCAGCCCGGATAAACCGCATCAACAATGGAATTGTATCCATAACCCTGGCGGCACATTCGTGGGAAGGTT
The DNA here is from genome assembly GCF_022063185.1 of Nostoc sp. UHCC 0870. Lineage (NCBI taxonomy): Bacteria > Bacillati > Cyanobacteriota > Cyanophyceae > Nostocales > Nostocaceae > Nostoc > Nostoc sp. UHCC 0870. The sequence continues at coordinate 1,713,089 of NZ_CP091913.1, forward strand.
TTCCGAGCTTCATGAAACTGTGATTCTCCTGATGACATCACCACCCGTGGATCAAATTCTTCCACAGATGATACTCAAGCTTAATTCATCCTCATAAGAGAATTGTACAGTCTAAGCCAAACCCCGTAGAAATCCGGGGGAGGACTTTACCCGGATTTCTCAATGCTTCCCCAGTCTCCAATCCCCAGTCCCCACTCCCCAGTCCCCAATCCCCAATCCCCAATCCCCAATCCCCAATAATAGTTTGCTTTCTAACTTGCCCTTAATCTATTCTGATCAGAATATGAAAAAAGATTAAGACAACTGGTGAGCAACAAAAATGCTAGAGAGCTTAACTGAAATTGGGACAAAATTACAAATTAATTGGTTACTGGTAAATGCTGGCTTGCAATTTACGAGTTGGGGGTTATTTTCCTTATTGTTGGCTGAAATACTGAGAGACAGTTACCATGCGTTGTGTCATAAAGTCATTTGGCTAGGTAAATGGCACAACAAGCACCATATGGTATATCGACGGGATTTATCGATAGTTTCCTTAAAAGCTTATCAAGAATCCCAGCTTTACCATGACATTTTAGAATCAAGCCTGCTAGTAGTGGTATTAACCGCAATTTCCCTCATTACGCAGCAAATGGGGTTATGGCTGGGAGTTGCTTACGCCTGCGCGTTCTTGTTTGGTGCATCCCTACGATATTTCCAAGGAACAATAGACACAGACTATAATCACCTACCAGGGCCTTTACAAACCAGCCCTTCTGTTTGGTGGGTGAATCGATCTTACCATTGGCGACATCATTTTGATGATGTCAATGCTTACTATAGTGGTGTATTTTCCTTAGTAGATAAGATATTGGGAACAGGACTATCGTTAAAAGGTAAAACCATCGCTATCACCGGTGCATCTGGTGCATTAGGACAAGCTTTGACAACAGAGTTGCTCAAGCATAATGCGAAAGTTGTGGCACTAACCACTAACCCAGATAAATTACCAACTGATAATAGATTTAAAATAATTACCTGGGAATTAGGTAATGAAGCAGCACTCAAAGCAAGTTTAGAGAAAGTAGATATTTTAATTATTAACCACGGTGTTAATGTCTACAACAGCCGCACACCACAAGCAATTAACTCTTCATATGAAGTCAATACTTTTTCCGTATTACGGTTGATGGATACATTTTTAACAACAGTAACAGGGCCACAAGCAAAAGCTACTAAAGAAATCTGGGTGAATACCTCTGAGGCTGAAGTATCACCAGCACTGAGTCCACTTTATGAACTCAGCAAACGCACCTTGGGGAATCTAGTAACTCTTAAACGCTTGGATGATGAGTGTATAATTCGTAAATTAATTTTAGGGCCTTTTAAAAGCCAACTTAATCCTTATGGAGTCATGTCAGCACAACAAGTAGCTCGTGGTATTTTGTTTTTAGCCCGCCGGGATTTCCGCAATATTATAGTGACTATCAATCCTCTGACTTATTTACTTTTTCCGGTAAAAGAAGTGAGCAGTTGGCTATATTACCGCATTTTTAGCAAGACAATTAAAAGTTAAAAAATAGCTATCTTCCTGTGATTGCTGATAATTACGAAAATCGAAAACCCCGGTTCTTCTTTTGACTTACACTTTACGGTACTAGTACGGTTATTCCCAAAAATTTAGTCAAGATGTCCCTTGATTAAATTTGCTAGAGTTAACACACCGGGATTTTTTCAGTCAAATCTCTGATAACGCCAGTAGACGAGGCTATTCATGCTTACAAGTACCCTACTTCTCTCTAATCAACTCCCCAACCTCCATTACTCTTCCACAGCAGAGCGATTCGATGAAACTTGGGAAGCACCCTTAGCTACCCTACTGGGTTTAGGACGCGCTGCTGGTGCTGATTTTATAGAATTATTTTTAGAACGCCGCAACTACATTAGTAGTTTGGCAGAAGACGATACAATTACCAGCATTTCACCCAGTCTATCTACAGGTGCGGGAGTCAGAGTATTTCGTGGCAAAGCCGATTGCTACGTCAGTACCAATGATCTATCATTTTCTGGCTTAAAAGCAGCTTTAGAAAAAGGTCTGTCTATCTTAGGCTTACAACTACCAACCTCTAACGCCTTCATCCCAGAAATTAACCTCGAATTATTCAGAGACTACGCCACCAAGCGCGGTAAGGATGGCTGGCTACCTCTATGTAGTTCTATCCGCGAAATGGGCGAAATTCTTCTTGATGGGACTGCCTACTTAAATCGCAAAGCCAGCCATGTACAGTCCCGCCGTGCTAGCTATTTCCGTGACTGGCAAGAAGTATTAGTTGCAGCCAGCGATGGCACTTTTGCCCGTGATATTCGCCTGACTCAATCAGTCGGTTTTAACCTACTGTGTGCTGATGGTGCAAATCGTACCTCTATAGGTGAACGGGCTGGTAATACCAGTGATGCCAACTTCCTGAGAACCTGGGACTATCAGCAATCCGCCGAGCAAATCGCCGAATCTGCTGGAAAAATGCTCTACGCCGATTACGTAGATTCAGGTAATTACCCCATCATTATGGCGAATCACTTTGGCGGTGTAATTTTCCATGAAGCCTGCGGACACCTATTAGAAACTACCCAAATCGAGCGCAAAACTTCCCCCTTCGCCGATAAAAAAGGCGAAAAAATTGCCCACGAAAGTTTGACAGCTTGGGATGAAGGACGGGCAGATAATGCTTTCGGGACAATCGACATGGATGACGAAGGTATGCCTGCTCAAAGAACCCTATTAATTGAAAAAGGTGTTCTTAAGAACTTCCTAGCCGATAGAACTGGTTCTTGGCGTACTTCACACCCCAGAACAGGTAGTGGTCGCCGTCAAAATTATACCTTCGCTGCGGCTAGCCGGATGCGTAATACTTATATCGCCCCCGGTGACTACAAAGTAGAAGATTTATTCGCCTCTGTAGATAAAGGTATTTACTGCAAAAAGATGGGCGGTGGTAGTGTTGGGGCTACTGGTCAATTTAACTTTAGTGTGGATGAAGCCTATTTAATAGAAAATGGCAAAATTACCAAGCCACTCAAGGGTGCTACCCTCATTGGTGAAGCCAAGGAAATTATGAATAAAATTTCCATGTGTTCCCAAGATTTGGAAATTGCCCCTGGTTTCTGTGGTTCTGTCAGTGGTAGTATCTACACCACAGTAGGACAACCCCACATCAAAGTTGATTCTATTACCGTCGGTGGACGCTAAAGAATTTTAGATTTTCAATTTTTGAGAAAATAGATCCCCTTACAAAAGATCCCCGACTTCTTCAAGAAGTCGGGGATCTGATACGCACATAAACTCAAATCCAAAATCCAAAATTGGTTATGCCCAACATTCATGAAATCGCTACTTACGCCAAGGAAAATGCAGAAAAGCTTGGCATCAAAAAATTTGACATTTATGGCTCAACTGTAGATGAAACAAGCGTGCAAGTTGACCAAGGTGAGCCAAAACAAGTCAAAGCCTCAAATCGCTCTGGTGTGACTGTCCGTGTTTGGAATGAAGATAATACAATTGGTATCACTAGCACCACTGATGTAGATCCCCAAGGATTAGAATTGGCTTTAAAAACTGCTTACGAAGCTAGTTTTTTTGGTGTTAAAGAACACGTTCCCGATTTTAGTCCAGAGGCTACTGTACCACTGGCGAAAACACTTGATGAAAAAGCACCCCAAGCACCTGTCTCAGAACTTATAGAAAAACTGTTAGTGGCTGAAAAAGGATTATTAGCTACTCATGCAGCAATTATAGGAGTACCTTATAACGGTTTGGCACAAAGAGATATTGATAGGTTCTATCTCAATAGTGAAGGTGCTTTGAGAAAAGATTCTCTTTCTGTGTCTTCAGTTTATCTGTATAGTAAAACTGAGGAAGAAGGTAAAAAACCCCGCAGCGCAGGGGCTTATAGAGTCAATCGCAGGTTAGAAAATTTAGACATTGATGGTTGTATCAAGGAAACTGCTGAAAAAACTATCAGTCATTTGAACTACGAAAAAGTTAAGACTGGTAAATATCAAGTAGTTTTCTCCCCGGAGGCTTTTTTAAGTCTTTTAGGTGCGTTTTCTAATTTGTTTAATGCCCAAAGTATTCTGGATAAACAAAGCTTATCTACTCCTGAAGATTTGGGTAAACAAATTGCTACATCTTTAATTTCAGTCTATGATGATTCTTTGCACCCGGCTAATATAGGTGCAGAAACTTTTGATGGCGAAGGTACACCAACTCGTCAAGTGAAGTTAATAGAAAATGGCATTTTAACAAGTTTTCTGCACAGTGCTGGCACTGCCAAAAGGTTAAATTCTCAACCAACAGGTAATGCTAGTATTGGTGCAAAGGTTAGTGTTAGTCCCAATTTCTATCATGTGTTTGCAGCCGAAAATTCTCAGCAGGAATTGAGCTTAGAAACTGCTGAAAATGTGATTTTAGTTGATGAATTACACGCTCTCCATGCTGGTGTAAAATCTTTGCAAGGTTCATTTTCTTTGCCGTTTGATGGTTGGCTAATTAACAAAGGTGAGAAAACGAGTATTGAATCAGCAACTGTTGCTGGTGATTTCTTGGAAGTTTTGAAGTCTATTATTTATGTAGAAAAGGAAGTGGAATTAACCCCTGGTGGTGTTGCTCCTAGAATTTGGGTTGATGGACTTTCAATTACTGGTGAGTAAGATTTAAATATTAGACCTCTTGCATAAATGCTGAAGCTGTCATGTTGAGCGAAGCGAAACATCTCAAAGATTTTACATTTTATTCAAAATGACACATCTAATTTTCGGACTTTTGCAAGAGGTCTATTTTAGATCAGCAGCAATCTAGAACCTCGGTTTTTCACGTAAACCGGGGTTATTTTAATTTGATAAGAAATTTAAGACTTACATAATGGAAGTTTAATTGGATTTTAATGTTTGGTTTTTAATCTGACTCAAGTGTTTTGAATGCAACTTACTCAGTAGCTTAACTTCATGAAGTAACTTAGCTACTTTAAGTCATTTATCTGTAAACAAATACTTGTGAGGAGAAATCATGCGGCATTTCTTGGGAGCATTTTTGCTGGGAATGGCTACAATAACTGTTATGCCAACAGAAAAAGTCCTAGCAGCAACATTAACGGGTCAACCCCCCATTGTGATTGGACATCGAGGTGCTAGCGGTTATCGTCCTGAGCATACTTTAGCTGCATATCAACTAGCTATTGAAATGGGGGCTGACTATATTGAACCTGATTTAGTCGCCACTAAAGATGGTATTTTGGTAGCACGTCATGAAAATGAGATTTCTGGAACAACTAATATTGCTAGCCTTCCTGAATTTGCTGACCGTTTCACAACCAAAGTGATTGATGGGCAAAATATATCAGGTTGGTTTACAGAAGATTTTACTCTAGCTGAATTGAAAACTCTCCGCGCGATCGAAAGAATCCCTACTATCCGTCCAGATAACACGGCTTTTGATGGATTGTTTGAAGTTCCGACTTTGCAAGAAGTTATAGATTTAGCAAAGACACAAAGCGCAGCCTTGGGAAGGACTATTGGTATTTATCCCGAAACTAAACACCCAACTTATTTTGATTCTATTGGCTTGTCAATGGAAGAAATTTTGGTCAGTGTTTTAAATGCTAATGGCTATACTGATGAAACTGCACCAGTTTACATTCAATCTTTTGAAGTTAGCAATTTAAAAGACCTAAATACATTAACCAACGTTTCTTTAGTCCAACTCATTAGTAGTGGTGGTAGACCCTATGACTTTACAGTTAGTGGTGATCCTCGCACTTATGCTGATTTAACTACACCATTAGGTTTAGCAGAAATTGCTACTTATGCTGATGGAATTGGTGCTAACAAAAACTTGATTATTCCTAGGGTTGGGGGTAATTTATCGTCTCCTACAACTTTGGTCAAGGATGCTCATAAAGCTGGTTTGTTGGTTCACGCTTGGACATTTCGTGACGAAGATGTTTTCTTACCTGCGAACTTACAAGGTAATCCTGAAGAAGAGTACAGACTGTTTTACAAGACTGGTGTTGATGGGGTATTTAGCGATAACCCTGATACAGCATTTAAGGTTCGTTCTGCTTTAGTTCCTGAGCCTAGTGCTATGTTGGGTTTGGGTATTATGCCTTTGTTGGGATGGTTTTTGCGTCGTCGGAATAACGATTAAATAGCTTTTTTCTTTGTGTCTCTGTGTTTAAGAAGGAATTTTTTACCACAGAGACACGGAGATACAGAGGTTAGGCTAATTGCTTTGGAATGAAATTATTGTGTAATAGCTGCGCTGATTTTCTGTGAGGGATTTAGTGATAACAGCGATCGCCAAATCCACATCTTCATCCACTAAAAGTGGCGTTAGTAGCCGCACTTACGGGACGATTAGCTAGTACAGCACGGCGTAAATGAACATACCATTTTAAATGAGCAAAAATCTTGATATACGAAACTTTTGATTTTTGACTCTTCTCCTATCGAATACGCTACGCGTTGGCGCAGCCTCTCGTAGAGAACGACTTCGCTCAGGGTGAAAATCTTTCGCGGAAGGTAGCCGAGGTGTTGAATTTTGACTTCACGGCGGTACTATTAGTAAGGCGACTATCAGTCCTACTTTATTGACTATCAGGACTTGATCCAGTTAGAGTTTCACAGCTTATAGAGTTAAACTACTGAGCTTTTCCCACAATTGACGCACATCATCGGAAAGCTGGCAAAATAATTCTTTCGCACCTGGTATATTCACTAACTGCTTTATTTATAATATCATAATATTTGCGCTAGGTAAGTCGAGTTTGCCTGTCTAGCTTTAAACAAACGTTCACAGAGCAAAATCCTTCAGATTGTTACGAAGTTTAAATTATGTAGTATTGACTAAATTCACGATAAAGCTAGTATAAAGTTCAAAAAAAAAATCCCAAAAATTGATTTTCTTATTGTAAAATTGCAATTAGTTGGTGGAATTGATGCTTCTTTGCAGATAAAACCGTAAAAACAACATTAAATCTAAAAAATTGAACTTCTTTTAGGATGAAAATTGGTGTAAAATGATTCCAGTAAAGTACAATACAAGTAAGTGAATAGCATATTCTATAGACTTTTTTGTTTTTGATTTCACTTCGCTAATAGTATACATACCTTAAAAATTAATATTAAGGATGTTACTCATCTTTTATCATAATAAACTGTGTGTTTTCCCTCGTTAATGATCCTAGCGTTGCGGTAATGAAATTCATTAACCGGGTAAATTAAATCAATGAATAAATCATTATGCAATAAGTCTATAAAAATACTTTATTGCTTTCTTTTTCCTATTGTGCCATAGGAATAAATTTGTGAGTTAGTAACTCTAAGATACAATCCTTCATCCCAAGAGTTAATTAAAATTCGTAAGTAAGTTTTAATAATTGCTTACTTAGATATCTGTATGGTTAATGCAGATATATCTTGTAAATACTTGTTTAGGCTTTGTTTCCTCTTTTAAGGTAGTTGAGCTATTTTCGCTTGCTGATTTTAGGCGATTACTAGGATTACTCTTCATTATAAAAAATTAGGTCATATTCCTTTATGCAAAAGCAATTGTTTCTAAACTGGAATGATACTCAAAAAAATTATTCCCGAGATAAATCTATACATCAGTTATTTGAGGAACAGGTAGAATATACCCCTGATGCAATTGCAGTTGTGTTTCAGGAACAACATCTGACCTACCAACAATTAAATCATCGAGCCAATCAAGTAGCACAATATCTGCAAACCTTGGGAGTAGGAGCAGAAACACTAGTAGGTATCTGCATAGATTCATCCTTAGAAATGGTAGTAGGACTATTGGGCATCCTCAAAGCCGGCGGAGCTTATGTACCACTATCTCCAGCCTATCCACAAGAACGGCTAGCTTTCATGCTGACAGATACACAAATCTCCGTAATATTAACCCAAAAAGCATTAGTAGACAAACTGCCTCAACATGAGGCGCGTGTAATATGCCTCGATACTGACTGGGAAATCATCAACCAACAGACATCAGAGAAACCCAATACTAGCGTCAAGCCTGAGAACTTAGCCTATGTTATGTACACCTCTGGTTCTACAGGTCAACCCAAGGGTGTGAGTGTTGTTCATCGTGGTGTAGTCCGGTTAGTCAAAGAAACTAATTATATTAGCTTTACTAACACTGAAGTATTTTTACAACTTGCGCCTATATCCTTTGATGCCTCTACCTTTGAAATTTGGGGTTGCTTACTCAACGGTGGACGATTAGTAATATATCCAAGCAACACCCCATCTTTAAATGAATTAGGACAAGTTATTCAGCAATATCAAGTAACAACACTATGGTTAACAGCTGGTTTATTTCATTTAATGGTAGATGAAAATATTCATGGTTTAAAACCTTTGCGTCAACTGTTAGCCGGTGGTGATGTTTTATCTGTTCCCCATGTGCAGAAATTTCTCCAGACAGTAGAAAATTGTCAATTAATTAATGGTTATGGACCTACAGAGAATACAACTTTTACCTGCTGCTATCACATCACAGAACCAATCAATCCAAATGTTTCAATCCCTATTGGTCGCCCAATTGCTAATACCCAGGTATATATATTAGATCACAACCTGCAACTAGTAACAATGGGAGCGACAGGTGAGTTATACATTGGTGGCGACGGTTTGGCGCGTGGTTATCTAAATCGTCCAGAATTAACCAAAGAGAAATTTATCCCCAATCACTTCAGTAGAGATTTAGAGGCGCGCCTTTACAAAACAGGAGACTTAGCTCGTTATCTACCCGATGGCAATATTGAATTTCTTGGACGAATTGACAACCAGGTGAAAATTCGTGGTTTCCGTATTGAGTTAGGAGAGATTGAAAGAGAGATTGCTCAACATCCTCATGTGCGGGAAAATATCGTTTTGGCTCGTCAGGATAGAACAGGCGAAAAGAGATTAGTAGCCTATATTGTGCCGCATCAACACAGTACATACAGACAAGAAACAATACGTAGCTTCCTGCAACAGCAATTACCAGAATATATGCTGCCATCGGCATTTGTAGTCTTAGAATCCTTGCCTTTAAATGCTAATGGCAAGGTAGATAGACATAAATTGCCAGATCCTAGTCAAGAACGTCCCCAATTAGAACAGGTGTATGTTGCACCCCAAACTGATTTACAACGCCAGTTAGCAAGTATTTGGTCTGATTTACTCAAAATTGAGCCAGTAGGTATTGATGATAACTTTTTTGATTTGGGTGCAACTTCAACCTTAATCATGCAGGTGGCTCTACAAATACAACAAAAATTAGGAATTGACTTATCAGTAGTGAAACTATTTCAGTATCCCACAATTGCTGGGTTAGCTAAGTATTTGAACGCTGAAAAAGATAGTCAACAGTCTTACAACAAGCTGCAAAATCGCGCCCAACGCCAGCAAGCAGCCGCTTCTGCCCGTCGTCGTTATAGTCCAATTGGTGTTTAAAAAATGGTAAATACGCAAGAAGTGGAAAACCAAGATTCTCTTGATGGTGTTGCGATTGTAGGCATTGTGGGCAGATTCCCCGGTGCAAAGAACGTTGATGAATTTTGGGGAAATCTTTGTACCGGCAAAGAGTCAACTACGTTTTTTCAAGCAGAGGAAATAGATCCTAGTATTGATCCGCATCTGCTTCAAGATCCTAGTTATGTAAAAGCTAGAGGAATTCTCCCTGGTGGAGAAACCTTTGATGCCGCCTTCTTTGGAATTAATCCCAGAGAAGCGGAAGTGATGGACCCCCAAAGCCGAATTTTTTTGGAACTAGCATATGAAGCTCTAGAAAATGCCGGTTACGAGTCAGAATCATACAATAGCTTAATAGGTCTGTATGCTGGTTGCGGTCAAAATACCTATTTTGCTAACCACATCTGTGGTCGTCGGGAAATTATCGATCGCGTCGGTGAATTCCAGACCATGCTCGCCAATGAAAAAGACTTTTTGACCACCCGCGCCGCCTATAAGCTCAACCTCAAAGGACCGGCTGTGAGCATCAGTACGGCTTGTTCTACTTCCCTGGTGGCAGTTATTCAAGCTTGTCAAGGCTTAGTCAACTATCAGTGCGATATGGCCTTGGCTGGTGGTGTGTCCATGACTACACCCCAAAACAGTGGGTATATCGCTCAAGAAGGCACAATGCTATCTAGTGATGGTCATTGTCGTCCCTTCGATGCCAAATCTCAAGGCACAATGTTCAATAATGGCGCGGGCTTAGTGGTGCTGAAACGTCTAGAAGATGCACTGCACGATGGCGATCGCATTTATGCCGTGATTCGGGGCTTTGGTATCAATAATGATGGTGCTGACAAAGTAAGTTTTACTGCTCCTAGTGTCGATGGCCAAGCCGAAGCCATTGCTATGGCTCAAGCCTACGCTAACTTTCACCCCGAAACTATTTCTTATATTGAAACTCACGGTACTGCCACACCCCTAGGTGATCCCATTGAAATTGAGGCTTTGACCCAAGCCTTCCGCATCCATACAGATGCTAAACAATTTTGTGCGATCGGTTCACTCAAAAGTAATGTGGGACATTTAGTAGCGGCGGCTGGGGTAGCCGGGTTGATTAAAACCGCTCTTTCCCTCTATCACCAACAAATTCCCCCCAGCCTAAATTTTAAGACTCCCAACCCCAAAATTGACTTTGCCAACAGTCCTTTTTACGTCAACACAAAACTCACTGCTTGGCCAGAGGGAGAAACTCCCCGCCGTGCTGGTGTGAGTTCCTTTGGTGTGGGTGGAACTAATGCTCATGTAGTCCTAGAAGAAGCACCATCAATACCGCCTTCTAGCCTATCCCGACCCCGACAGCTACTATTACTCTCGGCTAAAACCAGTGCAGCCTTAGAAACAGCTACCCAAAATTTGCAGCAACATCTGCAAAATCAGACCACTATTAACTTACCTGATGTTGCTCACACTCTACAACGAGGGCGTAAAGCCTTTAGTTATCGACGCTTTGTAGTTTGTCAAAACACCACAGAGGCGATTGGCTCACTACAATCTTTAGATTCCAAACGGGTGTTTACCCGCCACACAGAAATCCGTGATCCCGAAATTGCCTTCATGTTTCCCGGACAAGGATCGCAATACCTCAACATGGGATTTAATCTCTACAGCCGCGAAACTGTGTTTCAGGAAGTAGTAGATGAATGTGCAGAAATTCTGAAACCTCTATTGGGTAAAGATTTGCGAGAAATCATTTATCCAGTAGCAGCAGACAAAGAAACGGCAGCAATCACACTGCAACAAACCCGCTTTACTCAACCTGCATTATTCGTAATTGAATATGCCCTAGCGCAACTGTGGCAAAATTGGGGAGTCAAGCCACAAGCCATGATTGGTCATAGTATTGGGGAATTTGTCGCCGCTTGTATTGCTGGTGTATTCAGCTTAGAAGATGCACTGATGTTGGTAGCTACTCGCGGTCGGCTGATGTGGGAGTTACCAGGCGGGGCAATGCTATCAGTGAAATTACCAGCCCCAGAATTAGAGAAAAAATTGCATGGGGAACTAGCGATCGCCGCCATTAATAGCCCTGGGTTGTGTGTAGTTTCTGGAACAAATGAAGCGATCGCCAAGTTGCAAACACAACTGGAGGCAGCAGAAATTGCTTGTCGCCGTTTACACACTTCCCATGCCTTCCATTCTCCCATGATGGAGGCGATCGTCACCCCCTTTGCTGAAGTAGTCAAGCAAGTTAAACTATCACCACCGCAAATTCCCTTTGTCTCTACAGTTACAGGTGACTGGATTACGACTGAGCAAGCTACAGATCCCATGTACTGGTCTAAGCATCTACGCCAAACAGTCAAATTTGCTGATGGAGTAAAAACCCTATGGCAGCAGCCAGCACGGGTCTTATTAGAAGTTGGTCCGAGGACAACCACCACCACCCTAGCAAAGCAACAAGCTAAAGATATTAAACAGCAAATAGTAATCCCTTCCCTTAGTGACAACGCAGATAACGAAGCAGAATGGACTGCCTTACTCCAAGCAGTAGGACAACTGTGGCTTACAGGAGTCACCATTGACTGGAACAACTTCTATCAAGGAGAAAGACGGCGGCGAATTCCGCTACCTACATATCCCTTTGAACGCCAACGCTTTTGGATTGATCCTCTACCCCATCCCAATCGCACAACTAATTCCCAACCAACCCATTCTCAATTACAAAATACCCAAACTATGTCAGCCCAAACCAAGCTTATTTCCCTGCTGCAAGAAATTATCGAAGCAACCTCTGGACTGGAAATCGCTGGTGTAGACCCATCAACCACATTTCTAGAAATGGGATTAGATTCTTTGTCTCTCACACAAGTAGGGCTAGCACTAAAGAAAAAATTCCAAGTTAAAGTCACACTCAGACAATTACTAGAGGTTTACCCCGATTTAGCAACATTGGCTGGCTTTATCGAGCAAAGCTTATCTCCCGCAGCTTTATCTGCATTAGTTCCCCCTAAAACCACATCACCCACCGCAGAAGTACATGAAGTTTCTAGCAACGGCTCAAATGGTAAAAATGGTTCTACCCCACCGCCAATGATGACAGTACCCACAGCATCTACAAACGGATCACAGAATGGTAATGGCTTAACAAACGGGTCAAAAAATGGTTCTACACCCCAGATTTCCCTGCCACCTGCGACAGCCAACGCCTTAGAGGGTGTAATTAATCAGCAGCTACAAATTATGGCTCAACAACTGGCACTGTTGGGTAATACTAATCACAGTCAATCTGTCTCCATGCCAGTTGTCAATCTCCAAAATAACGATTTCCAACCACAAAACTCGACCAGCCAAACTAGTCAACAACCAGAACCAAAAGAGACCCAAGATACTGCTCCTAAAAAGGCATTTGGTGCAGCAGCTCGCATCGAAACCACTCAAACCAAAACTTTAACACCCCAACAACGCACCTATCTAGACAAACTTATTCAAACATATACCCAAAAAACTCAAAAATCTAAAGAATATACTCAAGCTAATCGTTCCCATTTGGCAGACCCCAGAAGTGTTTCTGGTTTTAACCCCCTGATGAAAGAAATGGTTTACCCCATTGTCACATCTCGGTCATCAGGTTCTAAACTCTGGGATGTTGACGGCAATGAATATGTCGATTTAAGTAATGGCTTTGGTTTGAATTTGTTTGGTTGGTCGCCTGCTTTCGTGACCGAAGCCATTGAAGCCCAACTCAAACTCGGCATGGAAATTGGCCCTCAAACTCCGTTGGTGGGAGAAGTTGCCAAGCTGATGTGTGAAATTACCAACTTTGACCGCGCCGCCTTTTGTAACACGGGTTCAGAAGCAGTCTTAGGGGCAATGCGCTTGGCACGTACTATTACAGGACGGAACTTAATCGCCATCTTCTCTGGAGCTTATCATGGCATCTTAGATGAAGTCATTGTACGGGGTACAAAAAAACTTCGCTCAATTCCAGCATCTCCCGGTATTCCCCAAGAAAAAGTAGATAATATCTTGGTGATTGACTATGATGCGCCTGATGCTTTAGAGATTCTCAAAAGTCGGGCTGATGAATTAGCTGGTGTAATGGTGGAATCTGTCCAAAGTCGTCGTCCTGAATACCAACCAAAAGAATTACTCCAACAGTTGCGTCAATTCACAGAACAAGAAGATATTCCCCTGATTTTTGATGAAATTGTCACCGGCTTTAGAATTCATCCTGGTGGCGCACAAGCTCATTTTGGTATTAAAGCCGACATTGCAACCTACGGTAAGATTGTTGGTGGTGGCTTACCAATAGGCGTGATTGCTGGAACATCAAAATACATGGATGCCTTAGATGGTGGTTTTTGGCAATATGGCGATGATTCCGTCCCAGAAGTCGGTGTAACTTACTTTGCAGGCACTTTTGTCCGCCATCCTTTAGCATTAGCGGCGGCGAAAGCGGTACTTCAGCACTTACAACAGAGTGGCCCCAGCTTGCAGCAAAACCTCAATGCTAGAACCGATAAGTTTGTCACCGAACTAATGGGCTATTTCCAGCAAATGCAAGCCCCATACACCGTTCATAATTTCGGTTCGCTGTTCATGGTCAAGTCTGCACCAGAGTTTTCTTACGGCGACTTGCTATTTTACCTCATGCGGGAAAAAGGAGTGCATATTTGGGATCATCGTCCTTGCTTCTTGACCACATCTCATTCTGAGACTGACCTAGCCTTCGCAATGAAAGTCTTTAAAGAAAGTATTGCTCAGATCCAAGCTGCTGGTTTTTTTCCTGCAACTCAAACTACCAACAGCACTCTGCGTAATCAACCACCCCAACCAGGCGCAAAATTAGGGCGAGATCCCGAAGGAAACCCAGCTTGGTATATTCCCGATCCTGAAAGACCAGGTAAATACTTACAAATAGCAGGTGTTGCCTAAATTCTGGTTCTTTGGGCGATAAAGCCCAAAGAAATATCTTGTGAAAATTTAGTAAAAACTATTTAGCAATCCAGACTAACAAATGTCCTTAAATAATCAGAAATTAAACTCCCATAAATCGACATTAACATCTCTACTATCAGACAACATTAAAATCTGATTAATAGGATTTTTGTCAAGCATAAGCCAGCAAATAAGCATGAGTTAATTCGTTTAGGTGTGATGAGAATCAAGACCTTTATAAAAATCTTGAAGCGGGTAAAGCGTTAATTAATTCATACAAGGTTAAAAAGCCCAATGTCTAAATACATCAAATCGCTGACTTCCCTGCGTGGTATTGCTGCCTTAATCATTGTCATACACCATTTTTCTTATTATGGCTTGCCACAATTGGTGCAATACAATTGGAGTGATTCGGTGGGAACGGTTCGTAGTATTCATGACTGGATTTCCTTACCAGCTTTCTCTCTTCTAATCTTGTCTTTATCTAGCAATACAAAAGGGTTAATTGCAAAAATTCTTAATTCCTCTTCTATCTTATATTTAGGAGCAATATCTTACTCAATCTACATGGTGCATTGGTTTATCCAGGAATTATTAAAGCTGCTGTGGTTCTATAAATTTAATGTAAATTTTGGTAGTGATTTTAATGAATATCAGTCTTTAATATCATTATCATTATTTACGTTTGTTATATTACTAAGTGCATCCATGATTTATAGATTCATAGAGATGCCTATACGTAGTTATCTAAAGGATATCAATTTAGTTAAGAAATATATTTATCATCAATAGTTTGGCATTAATCATTTGAGGTGGATGTATGAGTTTGTTTTCGATAAATTCCCAAGATAAAGTAACTGCTGTTGATTTTGATCCATTTGCCGCAGGAGAATTATTATTAACTGCTCCTGCTACCGAATCTCAAAAAGAAATTTGGGCTTCTGTGCAGATGGGGGATGCTGCTAATTGTGCTTATAATGAGTCCCAATCTCTACAGCTAAAAGGGCAACTAAATCTAGCGTGTTTCCAGTCTGCACTCCAACAGCTAATCGAATACCATGAAGCTTTAAGGACTACCTTGAGTACCGATGGTAATACACTCTGCATTGTAAGTAGGTTAACAATTGATATCCCTATAATTGACCTTTCTGCACTAGAGTTGTCAGAGCGAGATATAAAATTAGCTAAACTCTTAAAACAAGAAGTAGAGCAACCCTTTGATTTAGAACATGGCCCCCTATTTCGCGCAAAAATTATCAAACTGCATCCCGACCAACATCTAGTGACTTTAACTGCCCATCATATTATTTGTGATGGTTGGTCTTGGGGAGTGTTAATGCCGGAGCTAGCTCAGATTTATTCTGCTTTGGTGCAAGGTCTTACTCCTGATTTAGAAACACCAGATATATTTAGCCAGTACGCCAACTTACAGGAAGAAGAAGAACAAACTTCAGAAGCGATCGCTACAGAACAATATTGGTTAGACCAATTCTCAGACTCAGTACCTCTAGTAGATTTTCCTACAGATCGTCAACGCCCACCATTGAGAACCTTTAACTCGGCGCGTGAAGATTGGCAATTTTCAGCCGAACTAGTTACCAGCCTCAAACAACTAGGAACGCAATTTGGTTGTAGTTTTATGACCACTATCCTCACAGGATTTGAGGTCTGGCTGCATCGCCTCACCGGACAAAATGACTTAGTTGTGGGTATTCCAGCCGCAGGACAAGCTGCTTCTGGGCAGTATAATCTAGTAGGACATTGTGTTAATTTATTACCACTGCGTACACAGATTAATAGTGAAATATCTTTTAGCGACTACTTGCAAACACGGCGATCAGTAGTTTTAGATGCCTACGATCATCAACAATTTACCTTTGGTAGTCTAGTTAAGAAATTAGTGTTGACGAGAGATTCTAGTCGCATTCCTTTAGTACCAATTATATTTAATATTGATCAGGGCTTAGATACTAAAAAGCTACCCTTTGCTGGCTTAGAGGTAGACTTTTACACTAACCCCCGTTCCTTCGAGAACTTTGAGATATATCTCAATGCGACAGAATTAGGTGGCAAACTGTTCTTGGAATGTCAGTACAATACTAATTTATTTGATGCTGCAACTGTCCGCCGCCGCTTGGCAGAATTGGAAACTTTATTACAAGGTATAGTTGCCAATCCCCATCAAACTATTGCCAAATTGCCTCTGCTGCCTCAAGATGAACAAAACCTGTTAGCAGCATGGAACAATACTACAGCTAACTATCCTGAGCATCTCTGTATTCACCAGCTATTTGAAGCCCAGGTAGAAAAAACTCCAGAGGCGATCGCAGTAATATTTGAAGATCAGCAATTAACCTACCAAGAACTCAATCAGCGCACCAATCAGTTAGCTCATCATCTGCAAAGTTTGGGTGTCGGGCCAGAGGTACTAGTGGGTTTGTGCGTCGAACGCTGCTTAGAAATGGTCGTGGGAGTGTTAGCCATCCTCAAAGCTGGGGGAGCATACCTACCCTTAGATTACACTTATCCCCAAGACCGTTTAACTTTCATGTTGCAAGATGCTCAAATCCCAGTGCTGCTGACACAAGAGCATCTCACAAACAGCCTACCCCAGCATCAAGCCCAAATAATTTACCTAGATGGTGACAAGCAAAGCGCACAAGCACAATTGCCGAATCCCAGCAGTAATGTCACACCTGATAACTTAGCCTACCTCATCTATACATCCGGCTCGACAGGTCAACCCAAAGGTGTACAAATTGAGCATCAGAACGCAGTTAATCTTCTCCACAGCATTCAGCAAACTCCTGGTTTAACCGCTCAAGATACCCTGCTTTCAGTCACTAGCTTATCCTTTGACATTGCTGTATCAGAAATCTTTCTCCCCCTGAGTGTTGGGGCAAAATTGGTGTTAGCCAGCCGTGCTGCTGCTGCTGATGGCAATCAACTATTAAAACTGCTCACTACTCACAATGTCACCTTCATGCAGCCCACTCCTATCACTTGGCGACTGCTACTAGCAGCCGGCTGGCAGGGTAGTCCGCAGTTGAAGATGATTTCCACAGGAGAAGCCTTACCCAGAGAACTCGCCAACCAATTGTTACCCCAAGGTGCAGCACTGTGGAATCTTTACGGGCCTACAGAAACAACCATTTGGGCTACTGGTTGTCAAGTAACTACAGGTGACAAACCAATTAGCATCGGTCGTCCTGTAGCCAACACTCAGACCTACATTTTAGACTCCCATTTACAACCCGTTCCCATCGGTATCCCTGGTGAGTTGTACATTGGTGGTTCAGGACTGGCTAGGGGATATCTCAACCGCCCAGATTTGACGACCGAAAGATTTATCCCTAATCCTTTAAGTGCAGATATTCAATCACGTCTATACAAAACAGGCGATTTAGTCCGCTATTTGCCCAATGGAGAAATTGAATACCTCGGTCGTATCGACTATCAGGTAAAGGTACGAGGTTTTCGGATCGAATTGGGTGAAATTGAAGCTGTGATGGCACAACATCCAGCTGTTAAGGAAGCAGTTGTCGTCGTCCGTGAAGATATCCCAGAGGATAAAACTTTAGTCGGTTACTTAGTTGCCAAACAAGCGTCTGATATTGATTTGTCAGGGAACGCGACTATCAGTAATCAACACGTCCAAGACTGGAATCAACGATGGGACTTACTCTATCAATCAGCTTTAGATAATACTTCGGCGGAAGCTCTACAAAACCAAACTCTCAGCGATGTTGCTATCATCAAGCAGTTCACTAATCAAGATGGTTTTGAGCAACAAGCCCAAGAGTGGCTAGATCAAACTGTAGAGAGAATTCTGGCTCTCAAACCTAGTCGGGTGATGGAAATTGGGTGTGGAACTGGACAGATATTACTGGAAGTTGCACCACAATGCACATATTACATGGGAACAGACTATGCTGCTCCAGCCATCCAAGCATTACGGCAACAAGTAGAAACAACTCAGAAAAACTTACCGGAAGTTGTTCTTGATCATAGACCAGCTGATGATTTTGGCGGTATTGAGGCCAATGCTTTCGATACAGTGATCATTCACTCAGTCGTGCAGTATTTTCCCAACGCTGACTATTTATTACAAGTTATAGAAAAAGCTGTAGCAGCAGTCAAAACAGGTGGTTGGATTTATATTGGTGATGTCCAGAGTTATGGGTTGCTGGAAACTTACCATACGATGGATCAGCTGAAGCGTTCACCGGCATCGATGCCCATTAATACATTAAAAGGTGTTGTGGAAAATCGAGTCCGTAATGAAGATGAACTGGTTGTTGATCCCGGTTTCTTCTATGCCTTGAAACAGAAAATTCCCGCGATCGCACATATTGATTGCCAATTGCGTCAGGGTAGTTTATGGAACGAAACCACTCAGTTCCACTATGATGTGTTCTTGTACATTGGCACGCTAGAAAATCTCAACTCTGCACCAACATGGCACGATTGGCTGGATGAACAATTAACCCTAACTGAAGTCCGCCGCGTTCTGGAAGCTACTCAACCTGAATACTATTGTCTAAGCAGTATTCCCAATGCCCGGATTCAAAAAGAAGTGCAAGCTTTAGCGTTGCTCAAACAAGACCAGACATTGGCGACAGTAGGCGACTTACAAGCCAAACTGGAGACCGTCTCACCAGGTATCGATCCTGAATATCTTTGGAATTTAGGGAAAGACTTGTCCTATAAAGTTGATATCAGATGGTCAGACACAGCTAAAGATGGCTATATGGAAGCAGTTTTCAGTCGACTAGATCAGAAATCTGCACAAGCAATTAATATCGTATCTCCCCTATCCCAACAAAAAGATTTGCTGTCTTGGGCTGCTTATGCCAATAGCCCCATGCTCAAACAAGCTGACAATGAGCAACTGATTCCTGAATTACGCCAATTCCTGAAAGAGCAGTTACCGGAATACATGGTACCGGCGACATTCATGATCCTAGAGTCCATGCCACTTACCCCTAATGGCAAAGTGGATCGGAAAGCCCTCCCCAAACCAGATCGCGTCCGCCTAGCCCTAGAAGGAAACTATGTAGCACCCAGTACCCCCGCCGAACAGCAAATTGCTGATATTTGGTCACAAGTCCTGCGGTTAGAGCGTGTGGGAATTTACAACAACTTCTTTGAGTTGGGAGGACATTCTTTACTGGGAACACAGGTAATGGCTCGTCTTTACCAAACTTTTCAAGTCAAATTGCCTTTGTCCACCTTATTTGAAGTACCAACGATCGCTGATTTAACCAAACGTGTAGAAGTGATTCGCATGACTACCGCCACTTGGCAGCCTCCACAGTCAGATTTGGCAGAAAATTACGAAGAAGGAGAAATATAGTCATCCATGCCTGAGAAAACTGATTTCTTCTATTAACTAGTTATGGGCAGGTTGCAGACAGATGATTTAGCCATCTCTGTCTCTACCTGCCTAAATTTATCTCTCTGTGATACAACGCCAGTTTTTGCGCCTGCCAAACTTTAAACAACTTTTTTTCTCATGATTTTTGAGGATGACTGTATGAAAACAATTGATACTTTTTTATATGAATTGCATCAGCTGGACGTAAAATTATGGGTCGATGGCGATCGCCTCCGCTATCGTGCCGCTAAAGATGTATTGAGTTCAGAAATGCTGATTGAACTCAAAGACCGCAAAACCGAAATCTTGTCATTTTTACAGAAAGTTAGTGCTGCCAAAGTTGCCAATCTACCCCAAATAGTCACAATCTCCAAAGATGGCAGTTTGCCCCTATCTTTCTCCCAAGAACGCCTCTGGTTGCAGCATCAGTTAGAGCCAGACAGCCCCATCAACAATATGCCCTATATCTACCGTCTCCAAGGTAAACTCAACCTGGAAGCTCTAGAATGGAGTCAAAATGAGATAATCCGGCGGCACGAAATTCTACGTACTACTTTTGCGATCGTTGATGGGCAACCGATGCAGCAGATCAAGCCTGAAATGAGCTTGCCTTTAAATGTGACAGACTTACAAAAACTGCCCCCCGAACAAATCGAAACTGAGGCAAAACGCCTCGCCGAAGAAGATATTCGTCGTCCCTTTGATTTAGACAAAGACCCTCTAGTACGTCTGAGCCTGTTTCGCCTCCACGTAGACGAATATATTCTCATCGTCAATCTCGACCGGATTGTCTGTGATGGCACTTCTTGTGATATTTTCTTTCGAGAATTAGTCGCCTTGTATCAAGCGTTTTGTGCCAATCAGTCCTCCCCATTGCCTCCACTACCAATTCAGTATGGAGACTTTGCCCACTGGCAACGCCAATGTTTGCAAGGGGATCTGCTTAAGCCGGAGATAGACTACTGGCAGCAAAAACTCAGTGGTGATTTATTTCCCTTGCCACTAACTACTGATTATCCCCGTCCTCCAGTTTTAAGTTATCGTGGGTCTCGCAGTTATATGATGTTGCCACCATCTTTAAGCGATGCCCTAAATAACTTCAGTCAACAGGAGGGATGTACCTTATTCATGACCCTGATGGCAGCATTTAAAGTGCTGCTTTATCGCTACACAGGACAAGAAGACATCCTGCTTAGTTTTTCCCACGGAGGACGCACTCAGGTAGAAGTAGAACAACTCATAGGCCCTTTTACCAAAACTTTGGCATTGCGTACTAGCCTTAAGGATAGTATCAGCTTTCGCCAATTCCTGAAACAAGTCCGCAATGCTGCCCTAGAAGCTGATACCTATCAAAATGTGCCTTTTGAGAAACTAACTGACGAACTAGGTAAAAAATCTCGTTGGGGACGTTTACCTTTATTGCAGGTACTATTTGCGCTCAACCCCCCTTGGAAGGGTGAAAATAGTTTATCCAAGATAGAATTGCCAGAACTCACCATCACTTCTTTATTTGGTTATGTCTACGTCGGAGAAACCAAGTTTGATTTGAGCCTCGTGATGCGAGAAACAGATCAAGGGTTGCGAGCAGTGTTTGAATACAATCAGGATTTGTTTGAAGGATCTTCCATCGCGCGGATGCTGGAATGTTTTCAAGTGCTGCTGGAAAATATCGCTACTAACCCAGATTGCAGTCTTGCCAAACTGCCACTACTGAAAACTGAAGAAAAGCAGCAATTATTGGTAGATTGCAACAAAACTCAAGTAGATTACCTTACCACTGAATGTCTACATCAATTATTTGAGGTACAGGTCAAAGACAACCCTAATGCGATCGCTCTCATAGTCGGTCAGCAACAGTTGACTTATGCAGAGTTAAACCAGCGAGCTAATCAACTAGCCCATTATCTGATCAGTTTGGAGATTAAACCAGAAATACTAGTAGGCATTTGTATACAGCCATCCTTAGAAATGGCTGTGGCGATTTTAGCTGTCCTCAAAGCAGGTGCAGCTTACACCTTACTCGATCCAGTTGATCTAAAAAATGCTCCAATTTCCCTGTTATTAACTCAAAATGGTTTACCCATCTATGATGGGAGAGTGATTAGCCTAGACACTGACTGGCCAGTCATCGCTGCCCATAATTCAAAAAATCCTATCACTCAGGTAACATCTGCAAACCACGCCTGTGTAATGTATTTACCTAGTCTCACGGGACCAACCAAAAGCATAGTCCTTAACCACAGCAATTTGGTTGGTCATAGTCTAGCAATTGATAAAACTTGGCAATTGACCAACCGCGATGGCGTTTTGGTATTTGCGGCTAAACATCATCATGCAATCATCGAATCCCTCTTCCCCAGTTGGATTAGTGGTGCAACTGCGGTGCTTCAACCGCCAAATATCGAAAACTCCATCCCAGAGTTTTTAGAGTTGATAGCTCAACAAAAAATTACTGTGGTTAATATACCTACTGCTTTTTGGTATGAGTTAGTTAATGATTTAAACCTATCGCCACAACCCTTACCCAATAGTCTACGTCTGGTCATGGTTGGTGGAGAAAAAGTTGCACAAACAGCTTATCAAACTTGGGTAAAACTATTTGGGGAGCAAGTGCAATGGCTCAATGGCTATGGTTCAATGGAAACCACACTTACGGCGACTGTTTATAGCCCAGAAAGTGCTACCATGTCTATTAATCAGAAGACAGAAATTCCTATTGGTAAACCCATTGCCAATACTCAAATTTATATCCTTGATCATTTATTACAGCCCTTACCAATAGGCGTTCCTGGGGAAATTTATATTGGTGGTATTGGTGTTGCTCAAGGTTATGGGAATCATCCTGAATTAACTACTAAGAAATTTATTCCTAACCCCTTTGAGGAATCAAAAGGTAAGAGACTTTACAGAACTGGAGATTTAGGCCGTTATTTACCAGATGGTAATATCGAGTATTTGGGATGCAGTGATAAACAAGCCAAAATCAACGGTTTTCGCGTGGATTTAGGAGAGATAGAAGCTTTAATCAACCAACATCAAGCCATCACTCAAGTGGTAGTAACGGCTGAAACAACTCCTAGACATCAACGTTTAATTGCTTATATTGTCCCCCAACCAGAACAGACAATTAACAGTGAGGACTTGCAAAGTTTTCTGGCTCACACACTGCCAGATCACTTAATACCTTCAGATTTTGTCTTCCTAGAATCTCTACCTTTAACTGCAAATGGTGAAGTTAATCGCCGCGCTTTACCTAACCCAGAAGTATTGACCCCCCAGTCATCATTAACCTATGTAGCACCTCACACACCTGTAGAACAGCAATTGGCAGAAATTTGGGCAGAGGTTCTAAAGTTGGAGCGGGTAGGAATCCACGATAATTTCTTTGAGCTAGGTGGTCATTCGCTTTTGACTGTGCCATTAGTAAGTAAAATTGAGGCGTGTTTTGGCAAAAAGATACCTCTGAGTACAATTTTAAGCTCTCCTACGATTTCACAATTAGGCGAATTTCTTGCTCCATCACCAAAAACTATCTCTAATCGGGATGTAGTTGTCCTACTGAGAGCAGGAGATAAAACACCTCCTGTCTTTCTGATTCATGATGGGGATGGTGAAATATTACTCTATCGTTCTTTGGCTTATTATCTACAAACAGGCACTCCTGTGTATGGCGTTCAACCCTATGATAGTGATGGACTTCCCATCTTCCATACCCGGATTGAAGATATAGCAAGTTATTACATTGAGCAAATTCGTCAGGTGCAACCCCAGGGTCCTTATTTCCTAGGTGGTCTTTGTATAGGGGGTGTCTTAGCCTTTGAGATAGCTCTGCAACTGCAAAAGCAAGGGCAGAAAATCGAGATGCTTGCGCTGCTAGATTCGGCAGATGTTGAAGTTCCTAAACGAACCGATTATTTTACTGAGCAGCGTTTAAACAGGGTTACAACCATGCTCAAAAGCAATACCTATCTTAAACTGCATGAACAGTTTATATATGCGTTGAAGCAAATCAGTCAAAAAGCTGTCAACTTGACTATTTATGAGTCACAAAAGCTAGTAGAGCAGATTAGCGATCGCATTCAGCTCATATTATTGAGCTACTCTTTAAAGAAAGATATCCCCTTACCCGAATTTTTGCAGAGCCTTTCTGTGCGAAAAGTGCTGATGTGGGCGCAAAAACGCTATGTACCTCAAGGAATGTGTGTAGGAGATTTACTGCTCTTCAGGGCGATGAAAAAAACTAGCATCTTTGATGGCACATCAATTGATGATACCCCTACAATTGAACTCGTCCTTGATCCTCTGTTGGGTTGGGGTAAACGAGTAACAAAGGAAGTTGAAGTTCATGATGTACCTGCCGGGCATTCTAGTATGCTGCAAGAACCGTATGTTCAGTTAGTAGCTGAGAAAATACAAGCTCATATCAATGCAGTTAGAACAGATTAGACGCTAGTAGATATATCTAATTTGACAATCCCACAGCTTAAAGCCGTGGGATTCTTGGTTTACAAGAGAAGAAAGAAAGCAGTTCGTCCTGGTGTTGCAGAGAGGTCAGGAGGGGAGTAGTATGAAAGAAGTTTAAATCTCCAGTGAATTCTCAATTCACTGGAGATAAATGACTCAGTAAGCACCACTATTTTTATTAAACACAATGGCAACAGTTTTGAAAATTAGCTTCAAATCGTACATCAGACTCCAGTTTTTTTGATAGAGCAAATCTAAGCGAATTACATCTTCAAAACTGCGGACTGTAGAACGTCCATTCACTTGCCATTCTCCAGTCATTCCTGGTTTTACATCCAAACGCTGCCATTCCGGTACTTCATATTGTTCTACTTCATCGGGTGTAGGAGGTCTAGTCCCTACTAGGCTCATATCTCCTGTCAATACGTTCCAAAATTGTGGTAACTCATCAATGCTGGTTCGCCGAATAAATCTACCTACACGCGTAATTCTGGGATCATTTTCATTCTTAAAAAAAGCACCCTGTACTTGATTTTTAACTTGGGATTTTTTCGCTTCTGCATCTATACACATAGAGCGAAACTTCCAAATTTTGAACGGCTTTCCCATCCAACCACAACGAGTTTGACCAAAGAAAATGGGTCCTGGATTGTCAATTTGAATAGCAATTACCAGGGGAATAAATAAAACTCCTGTGATCACCAAACCTATTAAAGCCCCGATAATATCTATAAATCTTTTAATCCAGGATCCTACAGAGGGATGAGTCGTCGGTAGTTGCTCTTTATCGGCGGCTATAGGCAATTTTTCATTACTAGACTCAATAGAAAAAACTGTATCTAGTCCAGTCAAATTGAGAACTGCTAAAACCTGCGGTGTAACATTCCGTAGGAACATGAGAATTCCCTTTTCTTGGGTGGTTTTCCAAGTAGCAATTAAAGCTCCTAAACCACTACTATCCATAAAAGTGGTTTGCTCGAAGTCAATAATAACTTCCCTGGGATGAGTCTCTCCTTGAATTATCTCTTGGCAGACTTGCTTCAAGCTTACTGCTTCAAATACGCTAAACTTCCCAGGTATCTTTATTGTGAATGTTGAGCCTGATCTTGTGATGGGAAAATTGACCTCGCTTAGGTTGCTAGTTACAAATGTCGGCACTATCGCTTCCATATGATTTAATCTGCTAAATATTTATGTGTGGAAAATTACTTAATGCTCTATCCAGGCTTCAAGAGCTACCTGTTGTACTTAACAATACCATATTTTATTTTTGCAAATGTGAGATACACGGATTTTTTCAAGGCAAGATTTCAATTTATCGTTACTACCAATCTAGTACAAACCCATAAACCTTGGGTAAAGTACAGATTTTTACAAACCTATGTTATGAATTTAGGAAAAAATATAAAGATTTTACTGATAACAATATAAAATTTTAGTAAAGTGCAGATATTTTTGAGCAACCTTTCAAAGTAACCTTTAAAACATGGTATCTTAGTACTTGGGTAATTACATAAGTAAAAATGATTGTAAGTTTAAAAGGAAAGACTATTTACAATAGTCGAAGATTTATTTTATCGTGAGTTTTTTGTAATTGTGAAGAAATGGAAAGTCAATTAGCCAAGTCATGTTGTAAAAACACCAAATTACCTTTGTGTACAGGTTATGTGAAAAGTGTTTTTCTGTGATGTTAAGCAACTACTTATCCCTCTAACCCCCATTTTTAAAGGAATTAGGTGGTAGTCTGATTACCATTAAAAATATCGATTAGACTAAGAGGTTGTTTGAAAAGTTTCAGGAGGTATAAAAATGTCATTCTGACTGGAGTCCTGAGCAAAGTGTAGGAACTGGAAGGTTCGCGCAGCGTTCCGCAGGAAAGAATCTAGGCTTTGTGGCACATACCGAGATGTTACCCTGCGGGAAGGCTTTCAGCAAACATTCCGCTACTCTCCATTCAACATGACAAAGAAACAGACTTTTCAAACAACCTCTAAACAGTAAATATTTTCTAACAAATAAATTAGTTCCAATTTCGAGAGTATTTATGAAACAATCCAAGGTGCTGAATGTGGCTATCAACAACATCACAATGATGGAGTTGTTGCAAAAGTTAGAATATGGCGGTGTTGTGTTCACTCCCAACGTGAATCACATTATGCAATTACAGAAAAAACAACAATTTTATTCTGTTTATCAAAAAGCTGATTACATAGTTTGTGATAGCAAAATTGTGTTGTACGCTTCTCATTTTTTGAATAATCCGGTCAAAGAAAAAATAGCAGGTTCAGATTTGTTTCCAGCTTTTTGTAACTATTATCGGCACAATGAGAATATTAAAATCTTTTTACTGGGTTCTCAATCAGAAGTAGTTAAGACTGCTCAAAGAAAAATTAATGCGAGAATTGGGCGTAATATAGTTGTCGCAGCCCATTCACCATCCTTTGGATTTGAGAAAAATGAGCAAGAATGTGAGGAAATTATCAATCTCATCAATGCTTCAGAGGCTACGGTTTTAGCAATTGGTGTAGGTGCTCCCAAGCAGGAAATTTGGATTGCTAAATATAAACAACAATTAAAGAAAATCAAAATATTTTTGGCTATTGGCGCAACCATTGATTTTGAAGCAGGTTATGTCAAGCGATCGCCACGATGGATGAGTGAAGTGGGGCTAGAATGGCTTTATAGACTAATTAGTGAGCCTAAGAGACTGTGGAAACGATATGTTTTTGATGCTATCCCCTTCTTACTTTTGATATTGCAACAAAGACTAAACCTTTACAGTAATCCTTGGTCAGATGCTCCCCAAGGCGATATCGACAACTGGAAGAAGAAAACGTTGTCAAAAATATTTCAGATCAGAGACCAAATTACCTCCAGTAATGAGGACTTACAGATGACTCCAGAAAAAGAAGCCGCTCTGCAAGAACATATACAGGCGATCGCCAAAATATTATATGAAGATGCTCCCGTCGAAGAAACGACTACCCTGGCAGAAATCGAACAAACTGTACAGAAACAGATCCAGAAATATGTAATACCAGAGGTAGAAGTTTTATTAGCCAAATCTTCATAAGCCTTATATAGTTAACATTACATAGTTAATACTGTGCAAGTATTACCAAATCAAGAATCCATAAAGGATACGCAGTAGATAGCAACTTCTGTTTCTTTGTAAAGAGTTCGAGGTAAATGAAACAATTTGCCCTATGGTCAACAAGATTTGTTAGGTTATTAGACATCATGAAAAAGTAGCTAAGTAGATGAGGGTATTATAGATATAATATACAATGTCATTGCGTTCCCTACGCGATGCTGACGTGTATCTTGACTCCCAAGGTGTTACTCCTAGAGTCTTGTAGAGAGAAACGAAGCAATCTCAGTCTTTGTGATTGCTTTATCCCGCGTCGCAAAGATACCTTACATTTAATCATGCCTACCTACTTAGTGAATTATGTATGTGAGTACACAGAGCAGGGAAAAGTCCAAAAGCAACTTAAAGTTATTTGGGGTACTTTTCTCATTAGTTCTAAATTTTGCTCAAAGGTATTAATATAATCTAGAGCTACTCATGTCAAAACTTTCTGAGATATTTATAACCTGTTCATAAATTAAGTAACTTGTATGGAGACTACGAACTTTACCGAAGAAATAGATATTCAAAAATATCTGCTGGTTCTCAAACGTCGCTGGTTAGTCATTGCAGGAGTTTTTGTTGTTTTTGCTACATTGGGTGGAGTTATTTCTGTCAAGCAACCTAGAAGCTATGAAGCAACTGGTAAATTGCTGTTTCAAATGAATAGAACCTCATCCTTGACTGGAATTGGAGGAAAAATAGGAGATTTAGAATCAATAGGATCTAACCCTCTCGCCACACAATCTTTGCTAGTCAAGTCTAAACCCATCCTAGAAGAGGTAATCAGTTCACTAAATCTAAAAGATGAAAAAGGCGAACGGCTGAAGCTTGAGTCAGTTAATATTAAGGTTGAACCAATTACAGGCACAGACGGTCTTACAGTTGGATATGTATCTGAAGACCCCTACTTGGCAGAAGCTTTAGTAAACCAGGTGATGAAGTCTTACATTGCCAATAATATTTTGACTAACCGATCAGAAGTGATGGCAGCAGGTGAATTTATTGCCAAACAATTACCAGGAGCTAAGGCGGAATTAGAGGAAGCTCAAAAAGCATTTCTACAGTTTAAAACTCAAAATAAGATTGTCAATCTCCAAGAGGAAAGCAGTGGGCTAGTAAAAAATACGATTAGCATTGATGCTGACTTAAACAATGCTCAGGCTCAACTAGCAGAGGCAATTACACGAGAGAAACAAATACTTAGTCAAATAAATTTACCAGCAGATAAAGCCATAGAAATTTCCTCCCTCAGTCAAGCTGCTGGTGTACAAGAAGCCTTAGTTGAACTTCAGAAAATTCAAACCCAGTTAAAAGTTCAACAAACACGTTATACAGACGAAAACCCAATTATTATTAACCTCAAAAATCAGGAAAAAGCCTTAAATTCTTTATTGGAAGAAAGGATTACTGAGTATGTAGGATACCCACTTCAGATTCAAACAGCTAAATTACAAGTTGGCGACATAAAAAGACAGTTCTCTTTAGAATTAGGACAATTGCAGTCACAACGCTTAGGATTAGCAAGAAGAATTACATCTTTATCTAATCTAAAATTAGCTTATAATCAGAGACTAGCAGCAATACCAAATCTAGAAAAAAAACACAGAGAGCTAGAACAAAGGTTATTAATCGCCCAAAAGAATTATGAGAATCTTTTGACAAAATTTCAAGAAATTAAAATAATAGAAAGCCAAACTATAGGTAATGCCCGTATTTTAGAATATGCTGAAGTTTATAGTAGTCCAACAGCGAGTAGAAGGAAAACATTAATTTTAGGAGCGGCAGTATTCGGAGGATTATCGTTTGGGGTAGCATTTGCATTTTTAGTCGATATAATTGATAGAAGAATTAAGACTGCCAAGGAAGCAGAAGAGATTTTTAGGTATACTTTGTTAGGGCTAATTCCTGCTTTTGAAAATAGTAATATTACGCATAAAGAAAACTCAGAAAATACTGCTTTTAGTGAAACTACCAGACGAGTGATTGTGGAAACTTCTCCTCGTTCAATGATTCACGAATCATTTGGTATGCTTCAGGCTAATTTAAAGTTTATTAGCTTAGATAAAAAAATTCAGACAATCGCAGTTACAAGTTCCATTGCTGGCGAAGGAAAATCCGAAATTGCTGCCAATTTAGCAGCAGTTATAGCTCAGACAGGACGACGAGTATTGTTAATGGATGCAGATATGCGTCGCCCATCTCAACATCACCTATGGAATCTAATCAATTCCATAGGGTTAAGTAATGTTGTGGTAGATCAAGAGTATCTCTCAGACACAGTTCAAGAAGTTACTCCAAGCTTATCTGTATTGACAAGTGGAGTTATACCACCTAATCCTCTGGCTTTGATTGATTCAGAGGCAATGAAGAACCTCATTGATAGGTTGTCCAGAAAATATGACTACATAGTTTTTGATACGCCACCTTTACTTGGTAATGCTGATGCAGCAGTTTTAAGTAAGTTAGCAGATGGAGTTCTAGTAGTAGCAAGAATTGGTTTTGTAGATTCAGCTAGTGTAACTGCTGCCAAGTCTTTATTGTCACGCTCTGAAGTAAATGTTTTGGGTATTGTTGCTAATGATGTCGATATTTCACAAGAACCTAACTACCTTTACTACCACAGTTCATCCTCGGAACAGAGCGTTGCCAAAGTCAGTTCTAATAATACTATTATGAAAACTTAATTCTCAATGATTAATCATACTTAAGGTGATAATAGCAACAAAATATACTTTATCAAGTAAGCAAGAATAAGAGCTTAAATTATGAGTGCATCAATAGAGTTAGAAGGAGATATCAACCAAAAACAACTTCCCCAGTTAAATGTTTGGCAGCAGATTCAAGAGGATTGGATTGCTCATGGACGAGACTGGACTAAACCAGGATTTAGGGCAGTAGCATCTCATCGTTTGGGAGTATGGATAATGGGTATTAAATCCAAGATATTACGCGCACCCTTTAGTCTTCTCTATAAAATGCTATATCGTAAGATTCGTAATACTTATGGTATTGAATTACCTTATACAGTCAAGCTTGGTCGCCGAGTGATTATTGAACATCAAGGAGCGATCATAATTCATGGCTATTGTTCCATAGGTGATGACAGCATTATTCGTCAAGGTGTGACTTTAGGCAACCGTTATCTTGAGCGTCCTTTTGATGCTCCGCAGTTGAGTAAACGGGTTAATGTTGGTGCTGGGGCCAAAATTTTTGGCAATGTGACAGTAGGAGAAGGCGCAAATATCGGTGCTAATGCCGTAGTGCTTGAAGATGTTCCAGCAGGAGCTACTGCTGTTGGTATACCTGCAAGAATAGTTAAGGCTAACAAGAACTAAATTATATCAAATAAAAAAATGACTATTAACCAATGCTTAAATTTATTGACTTATTCGGTCTTATTAGTAAGTGCAGTATGTTTACTAATTTATGAAACTTGGATTCGATTTGACTATAGCGGGATATAGTACTGTACATTCAGAAGTGAACTTTAGTAATTTGCCAAACTCATTTTTAGTTTTTACATAACAATCTGAATTATGAAACAGGGAATTTTCTTAGTTATGCCCGGGCCATTTCGGATAGTCGAAGGACAAATAAAGTTGGATGATCAAGCTTGCAAAGGTTTAGTTCGCTGGGTAGAAAATTTTGATCGCGTTGTTTTAGCTTGCCCTGTAGTACCAGAACACCTTGTTGCTACCAGCAAAACTTCTATTATATGGCAAGCCATCACTGATTTACCCTGTGCAGATAGAGTGGAATTAGTTCCATTGCCTTATGCTTATAAAATTCAAGATTTCATTCAGACTTACAAAACTACCAGTCAGCTATTAAGTGCCAAGATACAAGAGTGTCAGTATCTTTGTTTTGTACTCAGTGGAGTTATAGGAGATTGGGGAGCTATCGCTTGTTTAAAAGCTATCAAACTCAAACGCCCTTATGCTGTTTGGACAGATCGGGTTGAATACGAAGTCATCAGTAGAACTTTATTGAAACAAGAGTCACTGAAGACAAGACCACTAAAACAGTTACTCAAAAATTTGTTGTTACTACCATTGCTCAAACCTTACCAGAGATATTTATGTCGTCGTAGTCAGTTGGGTCTTTTCCAAGGACAAGATTGCTATTCGGCATATTCATCTTTCTGCAAAAATTCCTATTGTATTTACCAAACTCACACGCAAAAGTCAGATCAAATTGATTCTTCCAACCTTAACTTAAAAATTCAATCATTATCACATGGTGAACCATTGCTGATTTGTTATGTAGGAAGAGCGACAGAAATGAAGGGTCCATTGGATTGGTTGCGAGTAATACACCATCTTTGTAAAGCTGGGATTCATTTGAAAGCTACTTGGGTAGGTGATGGACCACTTCTTTCAGATATGAAGTCTCTTGCTGATAAGTTAGGTATTGCCGATAAAGTTCATTTGACTGGATTTGTTGGTGATTACAAACAAGTTTTGGAATATATGAAAAAGCATCATATATTTTTATTCTGTCACAAAACGCCAGAATCTGCTAGATGCTTAACTGAGTCTTTAGTTTCTGGTTGTCCTATTGTCGGTTATAGTAGCCTCTATCCAGAAGAAATTGTGTCTAAATATGGTGGTGGTGTATTCGTACCGATTAACAACTGGCAGAAGCTAGCTGATGTGATAGTGGAACTCAATTCAGACCGAGCAAAATTAAAAGAAATAATTCTAAACGCTGCACTTTCTGGTCAACAGTTTGATGAGCAGTCTTTATACCAAAATCGCAGTGATTTAATTAAGCACTATCTAAATATAAACTATTGCTAATGATGTCGATATTTCACAAGAGCCTAACTACCTTTACTACCACAGTCCATCCTCGGAACAGAGCGTTGCCAAAGTCAGTTCTAATAATAGTAGTAAGAATAGTGAAGGCTAATAAGAACTAAATTATATCAAATAAAAAAATGACTATTCACCAATGCTTGAATTTATTGACTTATGCGGTCTTATTAGTAAGCGCAGTATGTTTACTAATTTTAAGTTTAGTTCTGTTTGTAGAATGTATTGCGGCTCTCTTTCCCACAAATTTGCAAATTCATGGACACAATTGGCAGGATAAAAAAGCAACAGTTTTGATTCCAGCACACAACGAAGAAACATTAATTTATTCAACACTATCAGATATAAAGTCGCAGTTAACAACTCAACATCAGCTAGTTGTAATTGCAGATAATTGTACTGATAAAACAGCAGAAATTGCTCGTGGAGTTGGTGCTACAGTCATTGAGCGTGACGATCCTATTCATTTGGGCAAGGGGTACGCTTTAGATTATGGCTTGAGATTTATAGAGCCAGATCCACCAGATATAGTTTTGTTTTTTGATGCCGACTGTAAAGTTGAACCAGGTGCGATTGAGAAGTTAATTCAGTATGCGATCGCCACACAACATCCTGTACAAGCTACCTACTTAATAGAAAAATCAAGCAATCCCAGTCCCAAAGAATCAGTATCAGTATTTGCCTTCAAAGTCAAGAATTTAGTTCGTCTTCGCGCTTCAGCCAGCCTGGGACTTCCTTGTTTGTTAACTGGAACTGGTATGGCTTTTCCTTGGTCTGTAATTCGTTCAGCTGATTTAGCCAGTGGTTACATAGTGGAAGACATGAAACTGGGCTTAGATTTGAGTATAGCTGGATATCCTCCCATATTTTGCCCAGAAGCCAATGTTACTTCCCCATTACCACAACAAACACAAGCCGCTAAAAGTCAAAGAACCCGTTGGGAGCATGGTCACTTAAAGACGCTACTCACCTATGTACCCATGCTCATGGAAGCATCAGTAAAGCAAAGAAGGTTAGATTTATTTTTCAGTGCCCTAGACTTGAGCATTCCACCTCTATCTTTGTTAATCATGATGTGGTTATCACTGATGACAGTTTCTTTACTTTTCGCTGCATTAACAGCATTATGGCTGCCAGCAGTTTGTTTAGCTACAGCTGGTTGGTTTTTGCTGAGTGCGATTCTCATCGCTTGGATGAAATTTGGGCGTAATGATTTACCTTTGTTGCAACTTTTAATTATCCCTGTGTATATTTTCTGGAAAATTCCTCTTTATCTCAAGTTTCTCATTCAACCTCAAAGCTTATGGATTAGGACACAAAGAGACTCAGTAAAAATTTCCGACTCATAGTCGATTTCAGTATAAAGTGAAATAATGTTTCACTGTCTCAATGGGTAAGATTTGGACTGGGAGCATAAAATTGACTGGATTTGGAGAGATTTATCAGCATTACGCTTTACCCAGAAAAGGCTATGCCAAGACTCGCTGAATCCTGAGTATTGCAAAACAGAATTAAATTGGGGTATGAAAAGTATCTATGGATAGCAAAATTTTACTAGTCAGACCTGTTCTGTTTAGGAAAATAGAAGAGCGTTTAGCATTTGATGATCAAACTTGTGAAAGTTTAACTCGTTGGGCGGATAACTTTGATCGTGTCGTTATGGCTTGTCCTCTCATGCCAGAATACCTAGTTGACGAGAGCGAATCATCTATAAAATTGCAAGCGATCGCTGATTTACCCTGTGCAGATCGAGTGGAATTAGTTCCATTGCCTTATGCTTATAAAATTCCAGATTTCATTAAGACTTACAAAACTACCAGTCAGCTATTAAGTGCCAAAATTCAAGAGTGTCAATATCTTTGTTTTGCACTAAGTGGATTGATTGGAGATTGGGCCGCGATCGCTTGTTTGGAAGCGATGAAACTCCAGCGTCCTTATGCTGTGTCTGCGGATCGTGTTGAATATGAAGTAATAGCTCGAACTTTATTTACGAAAGCGTCACGGAAGAACATACCAATCAAGCGTCTGATAAAAAATTTTGTGACTCTACCCTTCATCAAACCCTACCAACGTTATCTAATTCGTCGTAGCAAAGTAGGACTTTTCCAAGGTCAGGACTGCTATTCAGCATATTCTGCTTTCTGTGACAATGCTTATTGTGCTTATAATACGCATACAAAAAAGTCAGACCAAATCGATATTTCTCGTCTGGACCTCAAAATTAAATCAGTATTAGATAATGAACCATTGCGGCTTTGCTACGCAGGAAGAGCCTCAGACATGAAAGGTCCTTTGGATTGGGTACGCGTTATACATCATCTTTGTCAAGGTGGGGTGAACCTAAAGGCTACTTGGATGGGTGATGGTCCACTACTCTCAGATATGAAATCCCTGGCTGATAAATTAGGTATTGCTGATAAAATCCATTTTGCTGGATTTGTTAGCGACCGCAGCCAAATTTTAGAGACAATGAGAAATAATCATATTTTTCTATTCTGTCACATAACACCAGAATCACCCCGATGCTTAGTTGAATCTTTAGTTTCTGGTTGCCCTATCATCGGTTACAGCAGTCATTATTCCGAAGGATTAGTATCTGAATTTGGAGGTGGTGCATTTGTGCCAATTTACAATTGGCAAGAGCTAGCTAATTTAATAGTTTATCTCAATTCAGACAGAGAAAAATTAAGTAAATTAATTTTCAATGCCGCTTTATCTGGTCAACAGTTTGATCAAGTATCTTTATTCAAAAATCGCAGTGATTTAATTAAGCACTATCTAGATATAAACTATTAATGAATATTAATTTAATTAATCGTCTGAGATATTGAAATTGCTTGTATATTTTAACTAATTCAACTCCAATTAGTCTATACAAGTCAAATAAAAATATAACCTAATATTTTTTATGAAAAAAATTATAGCTAGATCTGAAATATGTTTTGTAATTATAAGCTTAACCTTTTTCGTGGGTGCTATAGCCAGGATATTTCCATCTCCTGCTATTGTATTTTTGGTTAGATATTTGATATGGGGAATTACTGGAATTGCAATTTATAGTCAGAGAAGAATAGTCCTATATGCAATCCGACGAAATATTTTGCTTTGTATATTGACAATAATAATCTTATTGTCATTTTTCTGGTCACTATATCCAGTATCTACAATTAAGAATTTGCGAGAAGTTTTACAAATGACTATGTTTGCACTATATTTCGCAACACGATTTAGTTTGAAAGAGCAAGTTAAGTTAATTGCCTCAACATTCGCTTTAGGGATTTTATTAAGTCTTTTTTACGGTATTTTTATGCCTGGAATTGCTATACATCAAGGAGGACACGCAGGAGCTTGGAAAGGAATTTATGACTATAAAAATACTTTCGGTAGCATGATGGTATTAAGCTCAGTAGCCTTTTTTTCACTACCTGTAGAAAAGCCAATAGATAAACTATATAAGTGGGTTGGTTATAGTATGTCACTAGTGATGATATTACTTTCTACCTCAAAAACTTCTCTTGTAATTTCTTGTTTGCTGATATTTATTCTCCTGCTATATAAAAATTTTCGGTGGAAAGGAAAAATTAGTGTAGTTTATCTAGATATTGGCGTTCTGATTTTTAGCTGTATCGCTACATTTGTTTTAACTGAATGGGTTAATATTGTGAATGGTCTAGGGAGAGATCCTACTATGACTGGACGGACAGTAATTTGGGATTATGCACTATTGCAAATAGAGGAAAGACCTTTACTAGGTTTTGGACGAGGGGCATTTTGGGATCCGCAGAGTCCTTATGCCTTTGCTGCTGGTAGACAATTGTCCTCTTGGTTTCGCCCTCCCCATGCTCATAATGGTTTTATTGATTTAGGGCTAGATGTTGGTTTGATAGGGCTTGCACTTTTCGTAGCAGTTTTTTTAATCTCTTATGTTCGTTCATTGCGGATGGCTTATAGCTCTAAAAAGCAAGAGGATATTTGGCCTATGGCTTTTTTGACTTTCTTAGCAATGAATAACATTACGGAAAGCTATTTGCTGCGAGGAGCTACCATTTATTGGGTTTTATATTTAACAACAGCCATGTCTTTATCCATAAAGCACAGAAAAGAAACTTAGTGAGTGAAAAAACTATAAGAAAATAAAGTTCAGATTTCATATTTTGATAATGATATTAAAACATAAACCAAAGCTACATAGCATATAGTTAATAGAAATAGAATCTAGGGATGGGGGTTAATAGTGCTTTCAGTTGGAGTAGTGGTCATCGGCAGAAATGAAGGGAATCGTCTACATAAATGTTTACTATCAATATTGAGTGAAGAGGTAAAAGTTGTTTATGTAGATTCTGGTTCAACTGATGATAGTGTGGTATTAGCTCAGTCTTTGGGTATATATGTAGTAGAGCTTGACTTATCTATTCCATTTACTGCTGCTCGTGCCAGAAATGTTGGTTTTGAACATTTACTAAAAGTAGAACCAAATATAGAATTTGTGCAGTTTGTGGATGGTGACTGTCGAGTAGCCGAAGGATGGTTGAAGAATGCAATGAGTGAATTAATTGCTAGACCCCAGTTTGTAGTGGTGTGTGGTCGGCGCAGGGAAGAATTTCCAGCTAAATCTATCTATAATCGCCTATGCGATATTGAATGGGACACTGCCATTGGTGAAGCTAGAGCTTGCGGTGGTGATTCTATGATGAGGGTGAAGGCATTCAAAAATGTTGGAGGATTCAATCCGACTTTGATTGCTGGTGAAGAACCTGAACTGTGTGTTCGATTGCGTCGAGCAGGCGGTAAAGTCATTCGCATAGATGCAGATATGACATTACATGATGCTCAAATTACTCGTCTGAGTCAATGGTGGAAGCGATCGCAACGAGGTGGTTATGCTTACGCTGAGGGATCTTGGTTACACGGTGCTAGTCCTGAAAAGCATTGGGTGAAAGAAAGCCGCAGTATTTGGCTGTGGGGTCTGTTATTGCCATTATTAGCAGTTACGACTGCATGGGTAACTAACGGAATGAGCATAATTTTACTATTAATTGCTTATAGCATTCTAGCTTACCGAATCAATCAGTATATCCGGCAGCGAGGATTTTCATCAGAGGATGCAATCGCTTACGCTCTGTTTTGTGTATTAGGCAAATTTCCTCAAGTACAAGGTCAAATACAATTTCATATAGCCCAGTTATTAAAGCAAAAAACCACCATTATTGAATATAAAAATGCTACTTAAGTTGAGTGAAAATTTGATGTTATGCAAAATATTTTTGATCTTTGGTTGCAGGCAGGAAAAATTTCATGCTAATTAAGGCACTAGAGAAATTTGCTGTTCTAAGCTCCTTAGCAAAGACTAAAACATACGAAAAATCAATCGCTATTGTGGGCTGCGGCTTTGTAGCAGACTATTACCTCAAAACTTTGCCACTCCATCCAGGGCTAAAGTTATTAGGGGTAATGGATCGCAATAGCGATCGCGCCGCCCATTTTGCTGCCTATCATGGCATTACTCGGATTTATAATTCACTAGATGAACTACTGGCAGATACCCAAATTGATATTGTCTTAAATCTGACCAACCCCAGTAGTCATTATTCTGTTTCCAAGGCGTGTTTAGAGGCTGGTAAACATATCTATTCTGAAAAACCTTTGGCAATGGAAATGTGGCAAGCTGAAGAACTAGCAAACTTAGCTGCACAAAAAGGTTTGTATCTTTCCTCAGCTCCATGTAGTCTTTTGAGTGAAACAGCACAAACAATTTGGAAAGCTCTCAGAGAAAATCAAATTGGCACAGTGAGACTAGTTTATGCAGAAATGGATGACGGACTAGTTCATCAAATGCCTTACCAAAAATGGGTAAGTGAATCAGGTACTGCCTGGCCTTATAAAGATGAATTTGAGGTTGGCTGCACTTTAGAACACGCTGGCTATTATGTTACATGGCTAACTGCCTTTTTCGGTCCAGCAGAAACAGTAACGGCTTTCTCATCTTGTCTAGTTCCTGATAAACAGACTGATATCCCATTAGATGTGAATGCTCCTGACTTTTCTGTAGCCTGTATTAAATTTGCTTCTGGCGTAGTTGCTAGGTTGACGTGTAGTATTGTCGCCCCCCATGATCACTCATTAAGGATTATTGGCGATCGCGGGATCTTGGGTATTCATGATTCCTGGTATTATGGAGCGTCAGTTTATATCCGCCGTAGTATCACCATTGGTAGAAAAAGACTAGAAGGGGTTTGGAAACAACGTTACCCACTAGTCAAACCAGCTCCCAGACTAGGATATAGAGGCGCGCAACAAATGGATTTTTGTCGGGGTGTGGACGAAATGGCAGAAGCGATCGCCCAAAATAGGCCTTGCCGAATTTCCACGAAATTTTCTCTGCATAACAATGAACTGGTGTTAGCCATCCATAACTCTTTAGAGACAGGCTGTACCTATAAAATGACTACCTCTTTTGAGCCAATTTTACCAATGTCTTGGGTAAAATAATTAATGTTTTCAGGACAAAAGCTTAATAGTCACAATTGGCATAAAAGCTACATCTTAAATAAGATATTATCTTATCAAAATTTTGGCTTTTTTTCTTACCTAAAAATCAGCAAAATCAGCTAACCACTTAAGCATCAATACCGAAAAACTATACAAATATGGAAGAAAAATTTTTAGCAGAATCATTACAATCACTCACAAGTAATCCTAATCCTATAGATAATAAAAAAACAAAGCCAAAATTCTATATACCATCTCTAGATGGTATGAGAACGGCCGCTTTTTTTATTGTGTTTTTAGCTCATGCAGGACTTGGACATTTTATACCTGGCGGCTTGGGTGTAACTATATTGTTCTTTATGAGCGGCTACTTAATTACAACACTGCTCAGAAAAGAGTATGAAAAGTACCAAACTATAAATTTTAAAAGCTTTTATTTCAGGCGTGTATTGCGAATTTGGCCGGCATATTATTTTGTCTTATTACTAGGTGCTGGATTGACTATTTTTGGCTGGTTGGAGGGAGAAATTCATCTACCAGCCTTTTTGTCTCAAGTTCTACACTATAACAACTACTATTCAATATTTATTGGTAGTGGTATGACTGACGGGAGTAATGTGTTTTGGTCTTTAGCTGTTGAAGAACACTTCTACCTTATTTTTCCTCTACTTTACATATTTCTACGGAAAAAGAATCTCAGTTCCCAACAACAAATGTTTGTTTTTGGGGGATTATGTTTAGCGACATTAGTTTGGCGATGTATTCTTGTTTATGCTTTAGGAGTAACTGACATACGTACATATTACGCTTCAGATACTAGATTAGATAGTATACTTTTCGGCTCTATATTAGCAGTACATGGTAATCCTGTAATGGATAGAGAATCATACTCTCAGACTGTATGGAAATATTTCTTTTTACCTGGCGGTATTGTTTTAATTCTGTTTTCTCTTTTATATCGTTCACCTGAATTTCAAGAAACATTTCGGTATACTATTCAAGGCATTGGAATTTATCCGATATTTGTAACAGCAATTCGCTTTCCCAATTGGGGATTATTCCAATTACTAAATTTAAATTGGATACGCCTTCTGGGAATACTGACATACTCACTTTATCTAGTACATCACACTGTTATTTACGCAGTACAGGATTATCTGCCACAATTTAATAAATTGATACAAGGAGCAGTTTCTCTATTAATTTCCCTAGTCTTAGCATACGCAATTTACCTGTTGGTTGAAAATCCTCTAATACAGGTACGTAAGAAGTTTTCTCGTTCGTAATTTAACTGAATAAACATCAGTAATGCTTGTAGAGACGTTGCAATGCAACGTCTCTATTAAATGTAAATATGGTAGTTATCCTGAAAAGGGTGATTAGTTATTGCTTTGCAGATAAGTCTTCATCACACTATACAAACTCGCAACTTCATTGTAAATATTAAACTCTTTAGCAACTTTTGTGCGCCCTGCTGCACCCAAAACGCTGCGTAGTTGATGATTGCTTAATAATTTTTCTATGCCATCTGCGAGGGAAATAGTATCTCCTGGTGGTACAAGATAGCCATTAATATTATTTTCTACTAACTCGCTGACTCCAGCAATCTGCGTTGCTACCACAGGGACACCAGCCGCCATTGCTTCCATAAGTACGACTGGTACGCCTTCAGCAAAACTGGACATCACAAATATATCAGTTTCCTGCATATATTTACGTACTTCAGTTTGAGATTGGTAGCCCACAAATTTGACATTGCCACTTAATCCTAATTGTTCAGTCATTTGTTCCAATTGAGAGCGATCTGCTCCATCACCGACAACAGTAAGTAAAATATTGGGATGCGATCGCTGCAAGATGGCTAGACTTTCCAAGAGGATGGGCAAACCTTTGACTACTGCCAATCGACCTACATAAAGCAATCGTTGACTTGACTCTTTATGGATCACAGCATCAAATAAAGCAGGGTCAATACCGCAATGGATAATGTGCATTTGCTGCCATTTATCCGCATCTGCAAATATCATGCCTTGACTACGGCAGTAGTGGCTGATACAAGCTACAAATAAGGCTCTGTTGATTTTTTCATCAATGCGCCAGCGATGTGGTTCAAAGAAAATGTAAGGCCCGTGCATTGTAAAGCTATAAGTAAAGCCTCCTAATACAGCCGCCAACATTGAGACTGTACAACTGGAATCAGCAAAGTGGTTATGTAGATGGATAATCTGCCTTTGACGAATTTGTGCAGACAGAATTCCCGCTTCCAGAAAGTAAAACAGTTGATAAAGTGTACCGCGTACACCATGTTGCCGTGTTGCCCACGCTAGCTTTAAGGCCTTGAAATATCTAAGTGGTGAACTGAATAATAGATGGCTATGTGCCAACAAAAGACGTATGGGATTTACAGGCAGTATATAAAAAGTGCGATCGCGTTCTACCTGCTGTTCTACCCCAACGATATGTTCATCACCAGTGCGACGGATAGAAAATGTATCTACGTCTACACCCAATTCACGTAGAACTGCTACTTCACGTTGGATAAACGTGTCTGTTGCCCTGGGATACTCTCCGGTTAGATAGGCAATACGCATAGATTAAATAATTATTAATTTCTAATTGAGGGGGTATGAAGGTTACTTAAGTCAGTTGATGCTGCACATTCAACAACTCAATGTCACTACAACTGCGCTCCAGGGAAGCATCGAGTGAATACTTTGGTTTCCAATTCAACACTTGTTGGGCGTGAATGTTGCTGTAGTGTAGTGGTTTAAAGCGGGCGTGTAATCTAGCTGGGATAAAAATGCCAGGTAGTTTCATTTTACCTGCCAACAGTAACTGATTACACAGCCAGATTGACTCAGCTAACAGACGCATTACTGTCCAACTGATAATAATGGTGTATGGCGATCGCGCCATAAATTTAGCGATTTTATGAGCATAGACACGTTGAGTTGGCAAATCATCATCGACAATATTCAAGGTTTGACCAATTGTCTGATCACACTCTACAGCTTTGACGATTGCCTCAGCACAATTTTCCACATAAGTCAGAGGCATTTGGGCGTGATTACCAATCCTTATCCACAGGCGATCGCTCACCTTCACACCCAAACAAGCATTCCACAGATGGTCTCGCCCATAAATCATTCCTGGACGGATAATTGTTACCTGTCCCCCATTTTCCTGCTCAAACCTCCGAAAAAGACTTTCTTGGACTAATTTGACTTGTGCATACACATCACGCTGCTGTGGCTTCTTTTCAAGAATTGAGTCTTCATCGATAGTTGTATTAGATGGTATGTTGAGATAGTCAAACACTGAGAAGGTACTAATTGCCACTAGTCGTAACACCTGAGTCGCCGCCATTCCTACCAGTAACTTCTCTGTTGCTACAACGGTACTAGCATACTGTGCATCAAAATCTCCAGCTTTTGCTGCCGCTAAGTGAATCACTCCATCAATTTCCTGTAAAGCAGCTGGTAAAAGATGCGGTTGCGTCAAATCTAGACAAACTACTTCTAATGCCGGATGGTGATACCAAGGTAAAGATTTTTCATCCGTGCTTGGCCTGATGGCTACACGCACTTGATGCCCACGTTGTAATGCGGCTAGAACAACATACTGTCCAAGAAAGCCGGATGCTCCTGTCACCAGTAATTTCATGCCTTAATCGCCTCTGTACTATTGACCAGTTTAATACTCCGACTCCACTTAATTGATGGCTTCTCTACAAATTGCCACATTAATACAGCACAAGCAATGCAAACAGAAATTGCTACAACTAAGCTCAGTAATTCACTTACGAGACTGTGTCCAAAAAATTTCTGAAATACAAAAAAAACAGCACCCAATAAAGGTACATGAGTTAAGTAGAGAGTGTAAGAAATATTGCCTAAAAATTGCAGCCATGACCAACTAAACCAAGTGTGTAAACAGTTTGCTCTGGCAACTTCTAGTATCATGACAGCAGTCAGTACACAAGCGATCGCAAAAATTGATGAATTAATTACTCCTACCGCCACCAATATTACTGAATACAAATAAAATAAATTGCGTTTCCATTTATTCTGCCATGACCAATAAGCAAACACTCCC
Source organism: Nostoc sp. UHCC 0870 (assembly GCF_022063185.1). Classification (NCBI taxonomy): domain Bacteria; kingdom Bacillati; phylum Cyanobacteriota; class Cyanophyceae; order Nostocales; family Nostocaceae; genus Nostoc; species Nostoc sp. UHCC 0870. The sequence continues at coordinate 1,755,879 of NZ_CP091913.1, forward strand.
AGTAAAAAACCATACCATAAAGGTAAAAATGTTATTGGTCTACCTTGATCCCCAAGGATGCCCATAGGAAATAAGACTGCAACTATCGCAGACGGGATAAACACAATAGCCAAACCATAATTGAAATTAAACCTGTAATTTAGCCATTGTGATAAGCCCAATAGTACGCCAAAAACTAAATAGAACTGTACTTCCAAACATAATGTCCAGTAGACATCATCAATATGTTGAAATCCGAAAAAACTCTGCACATAAAATAAATGGGCAAACAACCTCTGTAAAGAAACAGGCTCACCCATAGGTGCAAAAGCATTACCTTTGGCATAAGACGATAATAGTGCGAACGCTAGAGCAATAATAATTGCTACATAATATGGTGGACTCAGACGTATAAAGCGACGTAGAGTAAAACCTTGAAAATATTTTAGATCAATCTTGGCGTTACGCATTGAGTAGGCAATTACAAAACCACTGAGGACAAAAAATATACTTACTCCGAGACTACCAGATTTGAAGATTATGGTGACTAACCATTCAGGCAATAATTTCGTTAATTGAGTCAAACGATCATCTGGACCAACATGGTATAAAATTACCCAAAAAGCAGCAATAGCTCGTAACCCGTCCAGGAAATGGAAATGAGCTTTTGGCTTAACATCTGAAGACTGGATTGAAAATGTTGGATTCATTATTTATTGGTGCTTCTCTTGATATTTTGTAACCTAGATTTAAATTGACCTAATCATTACTGATTTTAGTAATATTTTCCCTGCTTGCATTGATAATTCTGTGAAGGTTTAGTTACTACTATTCAAATACTGATAAAAATCACTAATCAATCACCACTTCTGTGATAAATTTTACGTTCAAAACAAGTTTTTTTTCATGTCATTCTAAATTGAAGCATTTAGACGTAATTAATGCTAGTACACCCAAAACCATCTTTCAGTTAGTTAAACTCCTTGAATGAGGCTACTTTGTAAATATTTAGGTCTTTCACATCATCAAATCACTAAATAATCTTTATGATAAATTTAAAAAAACTACTTATTTATTACGTATAATAATATTTACATCTAGCTAAGTATTTTACTTTATGAGAATACTATGATACTGTTATACTGTCAATTATTTATGCAAACTAAGGTCAGCAAATAGTAAACAACAAATAACTTCTAAAAACGGTATTTACTTAGCGCGACGTTATCCATTTTTCGCTGCGGGTCATTACCAATGTAGGAGATCACTAAAAAATGTGGGTTTTGCTGCATACATAACGTTTAAATAAAGTCTTGGTGAATAACTTTGACTCGCGCAATACACTGAGATTGCAAGACAATTGTGTGTATCTTCCAATGAATACAACAATACCAGTTGAAATCGCCAGTATCTTACTACCGTTTGCGGCGCTTTTTACCAAGCCAGTCTGGGGTCATGCTCAAACTTTGCTAAAAAGTATATTTTATAGTTAAGTGTAATATCTCAAAATTCTATATATAAATCATATGACATCCTTAAAAAAACTAGCTATCAGAGGAACAATCTGGACAATTGCAGGCTACGGATCTAGCCAGATCCTGCGCTTAGGAAGTAACTTGGTTCTCACTCGCTTACTAACACCGGAATTTTTTGGTCTAATGGCTGTAGTTAATACTTTGAGAATTGGCATAGAGTTATTCTCTGACCTTGGGATTTCCCAAAGTATTGTCAACAATAAACGTGGTGATGAACCAGTTTTTTTAAACACTGCCTGGACACTAGGAGTAATTCGTGGTTTTGTAATTTGGCTATTGTGTCTACTGCTCACCTGGCCGATGGCGAATTTTTATAATGAAGATAGACTTCTGTGGCTAATTCCTATTGTTGGACTTTCCTCAGTCTTCGACGGATTTTCTTCCAATAGTAGGCATATTCTCAATCGTCGTATGGATTTAGGCAAATTAACCATATTTAATCTTACTACACAAATGCTCTCGCTCTTGACCCTAGTTTTATTGGCTTATTTGAACAAAAGTCTGGTAATTCTAGCTGTTGGAGTGGTATTGAGTTCAATATATTCAATGATAGGTACTTACTGGTTAATGCCAGGATATTCAAATCGTTTTACTTGGGATCAAGATTCAGTAAATGAAATAGTGTCTTTTGGTAAATGGATGTTCTTAGCATCAGGCATGACATTTTTAAATGAGCAATCAGATCGTTTAATTCTTGCTAAGTTACTCTCATTTAAACTTTTAGGTGTTTATGCTGTAGCCTACACTCTAGCAGGCATACCCCGCGAGATGATTAAACAAATTAGCCATCGAGTGATATTTCCAGCTATTTCTACTCAAGCCGATATACCGCGTTTAACTTTGCGAAATAAGATTCTCCGCCAACGTCGTTTGATATTAATAGGGTTTGGTATTTTTCTAGCTAGTTTCGCGACAGTTGGGGATCTAATGATTAAATTACTTTATGACAATAGATATGAAGAAGCAACTTGGATGATGCCAATTTTAGCTTGTGGTATTTGGGTTTCGGTGTTGTTTCACTCCATTAACCCTGCACTATTGGCAATTGGAAAATCCTTGTATTCAGCACAAAGTAATATAGCTGGGTTTTTGATGGTTAGTATTGGATTACCTCTAGCATTTTTCAATTTTGGTTTAGTGGGAGCAATTATTTTAATTGCACTTAGCGATTTGCCATTATATATAGTCAACCTTTATGGTCTAGGACAAGAACAGCTATCTTGTCTAGACCAGGATATTCAAATGACAGCCTTGTTTATAGGAATATTGAGTCTGTTTCTAATCATTAGGTATTATATAGGTTTTGGGCTACCTATTCAGGGGATAATGTAGAGCATTCAACATTCCACAGAACCAAACAAAATTTATAACTATTTTAGATAGTGCTTTCATTTACGCTGCCCTGTACTAGTAACATTTTTCTCACCTACCATAATGCCACGGCCTGTTAATGAAACATAAACAAGATTAGGCGATCGCATATCACCCTCCATATGAAGAATTCCAGGGAATTGCAAGACGTTAGGATTACTGATTTTAATCCAACTCTGTCCCATATTTTCAGACTTGTACATAGTGTCTTTGGTCGCGCCACCCACACGACCAAAAATGTAGATGTAGGGTTTAGCATCAGAAGAACCCTTACCAAAAGTCATGAATTCGCAGCTATCTACTGATGGGATACTAGTAAAAGTCTTACCACCATCAGTTGAACGATACAGTTTGTTCCCATTAGCTTCTTCGGGGTTACGAGCAAAACTCATCCATACATCACCCATTTTTGTAGGATTCGGAACTATGGTTGGACGAAGCTTCCATGTAGGAAGAGTTCCAGATGCACCTTTTCGCCAATTCGCACCACCATCTTTGCTGTAATAAAATGTCCAACCGTCGTAGTAATAGAAAGTCTTCCCTTCTGGGTCTTGGCGGTCTGAGGCCAATATATAAGTACTTACCCAAGGCGAAATACTGTTAGCCCAAGCTTTTGGTAGTGCTTGGTAATGTGTATGATTATTATTTTGAGGATCATAAGGCACAGGTCGCGGTGGGTGATCTACGTTATAGGTAAGTTTCCAAGTTTTTCCCCCATCTGTGGTGTAGTGAGGCCAAGTTCCCCAACTAGGAACCCAAACCATATTTTGCGGATTCGTGGGAGACATAGCTATCTGTCCACCACTAGGCATGACTAATTGTTGACCAGACTTGTCTGATTTCCAAAGCATCTCTGAAGGGACAGAAGCAAACCCTCGCCAAGTTTTACCATTATCTTGAGTTATACCGTGAACTGGCCAATAACCCTGCCATTGATGAAACCCTACAAATGCTGCATAATCAGGATTTTTATAAGAGTAATCTAGCCCCGTAGCACCAGCAACGTGGGGGAACGGCATGGGATAAACCGTCCACTTCGGGTTTGCCCATTGATACGCCGGGTTAATAGGAATATTAACTGGATTAAAATGGGCGGTTGGCACTTGGTTGCGGTCTTCATGGCGAAAGCCAATCATATCTTGTACAGCACTCAACAAATCAGCCCCTCCCAAGGCTTTGGGCTTGGGAGGAACACGCACCATATTGGCATCCAGTTCTTCTAAATTTTCCATTAACCATTTGTAGGTCGGGTTAGCAACAGTTACGTCATCAGTTCTTGCTACACCCCAACCGTTTGTCCACCAAACTCTTTTGGGATTACTGGGGTCAATTACTGCCACGGATGCACCAGTGGCAGAATATGACTGATAGTAAGGGGGTGCAGAGCAATTAACCGGATCTTGGGGATAATTAGCGTCATAAGCACCCATGTATAGAGTCTGTTTAGTCCATCTGCTACCACCATTTGTAGAGCGATATACATATCGATCTGAAATTGCCATGATGGTGTTTGGCTGGTCTGACTGTACTGTCACAGATGAATAGATTCTGTTAGTACCATGAGGTGTGATGTTAGTCCATACACCATTTTTATACTTGCGAACCGAACCTGTCTTGGTGTCCGAATCACCAGAACTGACGTACAAAGTTCCATCAGAAGCAACGACTGCACGTAATGGGTTTGTACTTCCTACAATATTCAGCCAAGATTTACCACCGTCGGTACTAGACCAAACACCACTCCCATGAACACCAACATAGATTTTTTGGCTGGAATTATTGGATGCACCACTATTTTTGTCAAACACAACAAAGGTAAAACCTGGAATGTCTGGATTGTCAGAACCATTAGAGTTTTGATATTTGGGCAAGCTACTAGCCGCAGGTAGTCCTCCAAATACTTGAGACCATGCTGTTTGACTAGTCTTTTTCCAAAGGCCATTCCTCCGAGAGGCAAAATAAAGTACATCAGACTTGTTAGGATCAACTGCTAACCTTTCACCTGTGTTATGTCGGTAAGCTTGGTTAGGACCAACGAAGATATTTCTAGCTCCTAAACCTGTTGGTTGCCAACTTGCTCCTCTATCGTTGGAAACCATGACCTCGCCAGAAAACTTATATTTTGTTAGTTTAGATTCTTGGTATGATGAGTTGTTTCGCTTAACGACTGCATAAACTCTCTGAGGATTTTGATAATCTACAGCAATGCTTTCTACCCCGATTCCTCCGCCAGAAAAGTTGGAATCGAACATATCCATAAGTGGAAGCCATCGATTATTTTGAACATCAAATCGATAGATACCACCGATGTCTGTGCGGACGTAGACATCATAAGGTGATAATGGCGATATTACCAAACCAGTTACATAGCCCATGCCCTGAATATTGACACTCTTCCAATTGAATAAGGAAGATGCAATTGATTGACCACATACTACAGGGGTAAATGTAGAACTTGATAAAATTGATAGTGTTAATCCTGTTAATCCATACAAGAGTAGGGGTTTAAACTTTCTTGTAAAAAGTGTTAAACCTAGCTGGTGATGAATATTCATGTTTTCTAACAAGAGTTGTAAGGAACGGAAAAATCAGAAAAATCTTCCAGATAAAAAGCATTGGAATTAAGCCAAATAATCGTGACTATTCAGCTTGCTTGTACTTGGTTGTCCTATGCTCACATATCTTTACAAGATTTTGACTTGTAAAGTTTTTATTTAACTCCAACTCCCATATAAATAGAATATGAAGCCTGAAAAAATCCTTACATCTTTTTGTTGAAATGGATTGTCGTAATTTTCAACAAATTGAAGCTATTTTACTATAACTAAAATAGCTCATTTATGAGAATGATATAAAGAAAATATGAATAAAAAATAAAATTAGCATTAATAAAGCTTACTTTTTGTAAAAATGAGGCTTTTTAATTCCATGCTTAAAGACTTTACGCACTAGATTACGTAAACTAGCATCTCCTCGCAAAACCATATCTCGTAGTTGTTGTTCTGGACGGCCTCGGAAAGAAGTGACGTGATAATATTTTTCTGTTGCAGCAGGTTTTGGGGAAAAGTAGTAATTTGATACACAACAACGCCGACCATGATGATTAATAGGACTAACCGAGTGCAAGGATGTTCTATTTGTAACCATAATCACTAGGCGATTAAATTTACTGTGAATAGTTCTACAAGGCTGTTTTAAACCTTGATCCCAAAGTTCTAGATTGCCGCCATAGTCTTCTTGCCAATCGGGAGTAACATAATACAGCAGATTTAAAACACGATAATTTTTAATATCTTTATCGTGAGAATTATCTAAATGAGGATTTAAAAAGCATCCGTATTCCATCAGGCTAAAACCGGCAGCATACAGGTATTCATCTGGTGTTAACTTTTCAAATCCAGTGATCTCTGCAATTAAGTTTACTACTCTAGCATCTTGAAAAGCATAAATAATTTCTTCTAAAATCGGGTTGTATTTATTTAATTGTATACCTACGTATTTATGCTCTCGAATATCTTTTAATTGCAATAAATTCTCTTTATCAGGAAAAGCATTATAGATTTCTATGACATCATCTTCATTTAATAAGTTATCTATGTAACAACTGTTTATCCGCTCTTTTATAGCAAAATCATCCGTTAAAGCGGATTTACACTGTTCGAGTCTGGTTAAAATTTGCTCAACGTAATGATTCCGTATACTATTTTTGTGTGACATAAGTATTTCTCCTAGTTCTGTAATTAAATTTACATCATTTTACTGTGTCGATAGAGTTAAAGATATAAGCCACAGAATGTGTAACTTATTCAGAAAAATTTGTAACCTTCAATTATGGGTATTTTTCTTGATAAAATTATGAACCATCTTTGTGTTTATTTGACTTATACATAGTTATTCAAATATGTCAACTAGAATTGTACATAAACTTCTTGTTATTTTTAAATGAAGTATGGCCAATGACAAAAGCAATTTGGTATATTCATCGTATCACCAGATAAATCAGTAAATATACGTTTAAATTCTTAGTCTATGTTAAAACAAGCGATCAAGAAATGCTCTCAGTATTTTTCCCGTCCAGAGGAGATTGAGAGATGGGATGAAGATATTATTGTCTGCAAGATTTTAAATCCCACCCCAGCAATTCAAGCCAATAGCTACTACTTTGGACATCCAGATTGGGGAATCAATTATTTTGACGCTTGTCATAGAGATGAAAAATTTGTGGAACTATGGCGAGAAGTTATTGGTAGTTGGCATGGCAAAGTAGTTGTGGATATTGGTTGTGGCCCGGGAAATGTGTATGCTTCTCTCAAAGAGTGTTGTGGCGAACCTGAGCTATTACTTGGTGTAGACGTTTCTCTCGGTGCGTTGAAAGTAGCCCACCAACTTGGATATACAGCCATTCTAGCCGATGCTCAAAATCTACCTTTAGTTTCTAGTTTTGCTGATATTGTGATCCTCAATGCGTCTTTGCACCATTGTGATGATATGGCCAAGGTTTTGCAGGAGGCTGCTAAGTTAGTGCGTCCTGGTGGTCTGTTAATCACAGATCACGATCCTCAAAAAAGTGCTTATCAGTTCAAAGGTTTAGGTACGCTATTATGGCAATTACGTTTGCCAATTTATAGGTATATGAAACGAGGGGGACATTCCACAGCAGAGGAACAATCCTGGGGTTTGGCAACAGAGGTACATCACAGAGCTTGTGATGGTGTCACATCAGAGATGTTTTATGAAACGTTAGAACCGATGGGGTTTGCAGTTAAGGTTTATCCTCATAACCATACGGTAGGTGCAGGAGCGTTACAGGGTAACTATGGTAAGCCTTTTTGGAAGTATCGTCTCGCCCAAAGATTATCAGGTATAGACCCCAACTCCCCAGAAGCTGCGTTGTCTTTGATGTGTGTTGCAACTCGTATGAATTAATTGATACTCAATTAAACCAGCATGATTTCAGTAAATAATAGGTGTTCTACCTTCCTCACTTATTTTTTAATTTCTCCCTTTCAATCAGACGAATTGCCAAGATTGTTTCTGCTAAAACACGCTGAAATACGTAATACCAACCATGCCAACCATCGAAAATCCAGCCTTCGATAATTAAGCAATAGAGAAAAACCATCCAAGGAGCTAAAACTTTTTGTCTACGGATACGATCAACCCAATCAAGTTCGTTGATGGGAGTTTCTAGTATTTTCTTAGATTCAAGGACTGTATAGCGTTCTTGTGACCATAACCAACGACTAAAGGGTTTGCGATCATCGTGGTAGAGATAAGCCGAAAGTAGAGCTGATTGACCAGTCAGTTGTAAAACTTGTGTATGTCCATCATCGATGTAAATAGCTTTGCTTTTTTGAAATAGGACTTGACGGGGAGGGAGTATTCTGGTATTGCGAACGGGTTTGCCAAATATACAATACTTGAAACTAGCAAAGTAGCCATTAATTTGGCCGTCAACAGGTAAGGTGGCCATTTCAGAGATTAATTCATCTGTAACTATATAATCTGCATCTAGAGAAAGTACCCAGGGAGATTGAACTTGTTCTAAGCCATAGTTCCATTGTTGACCGTGGGTATCGAATTTACGTTGAAATAACTGGACTTGTGAATAGGAATTAAGAATTTCTAGGGTTGTATCGGTACTATAGCTATCAATAACTATGATTTGTTTTGCCCAAGTGAGACACTGAAGTGTGCGTCCAATATTGGGTTCTTCATTATAAGTAAGAATTAGGGGAGTGATTTGCTCTAACATGGATACACTTATTCCATCAGAATTAGACCAATTCTCTGTAGTAGGTGTTTGCATAGGAAATTAGATATAGAAATTCGATTTGATTTTTGAAATACGGTTAGGGTGGGCTTTACCGACTAAAACCTAGATATAGTGGGATACATTACTTAAAATTTTTCACATATCATTTTATTTAGGATTCCTATAGTGAATGTAAGTAGAACGACTTGAAAAAACCAAACTATGTAAAGTAATGTAAAAAAAACGCATTTAGTTCGTAGTAAGGACTTTAGTCCTCTCTGCGTTCGAGTAGCGTGTCTTAGACAGACGCTGCGCGTAGCTTGCTTCCCCGCAGGGGTACACTACAAACCTTTAATTATTTACAACGTTCTACTTAGTTAGGAGTGGAGTCTTTTTATTGGATAGCATACATAAGCTGGGATTTGTAGATTTTTAATCAATCAGATGATTAAGTGTAATCCATAAAAGATGATAAAGATTAAGTGTTTGGACATTTTTATAGTAAAGTTTAGTAAAATTTTATACGAACTTTTTAATAAAATTGATGAATTTAGTGAATTTTTTCGACTAAAATGGTTTTTTCTGGTGTTCTTTTCTACAAAAATAAGGTATCAAATATGCACTCTTTCGCGATTTGAGAAAGACTGGAGTTGTGGCGATCGCTATAGCTATAATTTAGTCTTTCTCAACTTGCCTTAATTTTTTTGTTTTAAAAATCTGTTAGTGCTGGCTAACACCACAATCAGTAGGAACAGCTGGATTTGCCAAGGTGCTAAAATCAAACTCAAAATCAGACTGAGGATGGTAAACAGACTGATAATATAACCGGTTTCATCATGACACTTTTGTGATATGTAACCAGTTGCTAAACCTGTAACCAGAGGAATCAGAAAAAACAAGGGCATTTTTATTCACCTCCACAAGTGAAAATGTAAAGCTTTGATAAAACCGGCTAGAAATTTTTTTTTCTAATTGTGGTTAATATTACATCCTAGTCGATGGCATCACAATAAATTTCTTAAAACAAATACATATTTTGTTAAGATTACCAAATTATTATAGTAATTTAGCTTAACACTCAGTGCTGTCACTGGCACAACCATTTAGCATATTAACTTTAGAACTCATACTGTTCCTTTGATACCCGATGCAAAACATTCCTCACTTACTAGCAACTGAACTAGAACTCAAACCTCATCAGGTAGAAAACGCGCTAGAACTTTTGGCAGAGGGTGCGACAATTCCCTTCATTGCGCGTTATCGGAAAGAACGCACTGAAGAAATGAATGAAATTCAATTGCGTGATTTGGCTGATAGGTATAGTTACTTAACGGAATTAGAGGAAAGGAAGTCAGCTATTTTAAAAGCGATCGCAGAACAAGGTAAACTGACGGACGAATTAAAAAACAAAATCTCATCTTGTTTACAAAAAACAGAACTTGAGGATTTATACCTACCATATCGCCCCAAACGACGCACCCGCGCGACTATCGCTAGAGAGAAAGGTTTGCAACCTCTAGCAGAATTCATCAAATCTTTAAATGTTAAAAACCCTATTTCTGACTCATTACAGGAAGAAGCAGCGAAATATATTTCGGAAACTACAGGGGTAAAAACCACAGATGAAGCGTTAAAGGGTGCGGCGGATATTCTAGCGGAAGAAGTAGCCGAAAAAGCCAATTTACGCGCCTATATTCGGGATTATTTCTTGGAAGATGGCGTATTTATTTCCCGTATTAAAGATAATCACCCTGAAGGTACAACTAAGTTTGAAATGTACCGGAATTATCAGATTAAAGTCAAAAATATTGCACCTCATAACTTGCTGGCTTTATGTCGGGGTGAAGCAGAGGAAGTTTTAAACTTTGACCTGGCTTTTGAGGAAGATTTTGTCCTCTCCTATCTAGAATCCCAAGAAATTAAAACGAAAGTGCGAGAAATTCGAGATTTCTATCAAGCGATGCTGAAAGATGCTTTTAATCGTCTGATGAAAACTTCTCTGACTACAGAAGTAATTGCTGAAAAGAAAAATTATGCAGATATAGAATCAATTAAAACCTTTGAAGCAAATTTGCGAGAATTATTGCTATCTGCACCGGCGGGAATGAAACCAACCTTAGCCATAGATCCGGGATTTAGAACTGGTTGTAAAACGGCAATTCTCGAACAAACTGGCAAATTTTTAGAATATCAAGCGATATTTCCCCATCAAGCGGCTGAACAGCGTGCTAAAGCTGCTCAAACTCTCAAAAAGTTGATTGAAAAATACAAAATTGAGTTAATTGCTATTGGGAATGGTACAGCTTCCCGTGAGACAGATGAGTTTGTCGCGCAAGTATTACAAACACTAGACCAGAAACCCGTAAAGGTAATAGTTAATGAGTCTGGTGCATCTATATATTCTGCTAGTAAAGTAGCAATTGAAGAATTTCCCGATTTAGATATTACAGTACGTGGTGCTATTAGTATTGGTCGGCGGTTACAAGACCCTTTAGCTGAATTGGTAAAAATTGATCCCAAATCAATTGGTGTAGGACAATATCAGCATGATGTTGATCAAAAGTTGTTGAAGAAGAAATTAGATGAGACTGTAGAAAGCTGCGTTAACTACGTTGGCGTGGACTTAAATATGGCTTCTAAGGAACTATTAACTTTTGTTTCAGGGATTACACCCGCAGTTGCTAATAATATTGTGGCTTATCGCAATCAGTATGGAGCGTTTAAAAATCGGAAACAGCTATTGAAAGTGCCGAAACTAGGGCCAAAAGCCTTTGAACAAGCGGCTGGGTTTCTTCGCATTCGTGGCGGAGATAACCCTTTGGATAATACAGCAGTGCATCCAGAAAGTTACCCAGTAGTGGAAGCGATCGCCTCTGATTTAAACGTACCACTAAATCAGGTAACGCAAATTGCCGAAAAACTGCAAAAGACCAACTTAAAGAAATACGTCACTGATACCGTTGGTGAACCCACACTGCGGGACATTCTCAAAGAACTAGAAAAACCAGGTAGAGACCCCCGTGCAGAATTTAAGTACGCCACCTTTAAAGAAGGGATTAAAGAAATCAGGGACTTGCAAGAAGGAATGGAACTAGAGGGAATTGTCACCAATGTCGCCAACTTTGGCGCGTTCGTTGATATCGGTGTCCATCAAGATGGTTTGGTACATATCTCTCAACTCGCTGACAGATTTATAGATGACCCCAAAAAAGTTGTCAAAGTTGGACAAGTGGTAAAAGTGCGGGTTTTAGAAGTCAATGAGAAATTAAAGCGTATTAGTTTGTCGATGAAAGCAGTGAAGTAGGGGATTGGGGATTGGGGATAAAAACTTATTGACTTAAATCATCCCTTTGGAAGAAACATAATCTATCTAGCAAGAGATGCCCATCTTTAGTTAATTATTTGAAGATAGTAGAGGAAATTGCAAATAATTTTCTCTGAATTTTTAGGTAAAAAAATGTTGGGAACTTTTCTAATAGCTCTAGCTACAGCACTTAGCTTACTAATTGTGGATTTAGTTGTGCCTGGTGTGAACATTGCTAATTTTCCAGCCGCTTTAATTGCTGCTGCGGTAATTGGTTTAATTAATGGGTCAGTCAAACCAATTCTCTCAACCCTATCTTTACCCCTAAATTTCTTAACTCTAGGAGCATTTTCTCTAGTAGTTAACGGTATTTGTTTCTCCTTAGCAGCCTTACTAGTTCCTGGATTTAGTGTTCATGGTGTTATTGCCTTTATTTTGGGGCCTGTTGTTTTATCTTTTGCTAACACATTCATTAGCAAGTATTTCGCTGAAAAAAATCTAGCGTTGAGTCCAGATGTAGAAACTCACGGTGAATTACCATCTAGATAACAATACGTATCAGTAATAAAGTTAACCAAATTAGTTCTCTATCTCAATAGATAGTTCCTGAGATAGAGTTATTAATTTGGTTGATTCAAGACAATGTGAACAAACTTAAATAATTAATAGTAATCTCATGAAAATACTCCGCTTTCTTCTAGGTTTGTTAATACCACCTTTAGGTGTTTTCTTGACTGTTGGAGTCGGTCCAACTCTAGTGATTAATATTTTGCTCACCCTTTTAGGTTGGCTTCCAGGTAGTATTCATGCAATTTGGGTAATTGCTAAACATGAAGAACAAATGAATACAGGTAGAGGTATTTACTAAAAGGTCATTCAGATAATGAAAAGCGATAACCCCGATTTCTTTCAAGAAACCGGGGTTATGATGTAGGATCAAAAGCCTATTTATGAATAATTTCTTTATCTTCTTTGCTAGGCTCTTTATCTTTGAATAAATCAGCAGCTGCTAGCAATAACTCCCGCAAGGTTTGTTTGATTTGACGTTCTTTTCTAGCTATAGCTGTACCAGCTTCGCCTAGTTTATCATCTAGCTGCGATCGCTTCTCCTCTACCTGTGTCACCATAGCCTCTGCTTGGGGACGAGCCTGATTATACCAGTTGGTGGCTTCGTCTAGATAATGTTTAACCTCTTCAGAACGTCCGCCGTAGCGTGCAGCTACGTTAGCACGAACAATAGCTAGTTGTGCTTGCAGTTGAGCATAACGTTTCTTTAATATTCCTACTTCTTCACTATCTTTGATGGCGTTAATAGCAGCATCGATGGCATTTTTAGTGCTAGTAGTTTTTTCATGACTAGTTTCTTCAATATCTGCTAAAATTCCATCAACATCCTGCTGAAGTTTTTCTTCTTCGCCATCTAATTGAGCTTGGAGTCTTTGCAATTCTGACTGAGTTTTAACGATGGCTTCATGTCTTTTAGTATTTACTCCATCTATTGCACCTTCTATTGATGCCGTAACCTCTTCTTTTAATTCTGTACTTTTATCTTGGAGGTTTTCAATTACAGTTGAAACAGCATCTTTGACAATCGCACGAATTTCTTGAGAACCTTCTTTAAACTCAGAAGCTGCTTGAGCAACCGCCGATTTCACAATTTCACGAATGCGTTCAGTTCTTAACTGACCAGTGGCTTTTGCTTGTTGCAAATCTGATTGAATTTGCTCTTTGATATTATTAGCCATTTTCAACTCTTACTACTATTTAGATAATTTGGATAAAATTCTTCAATTAGGGTCTTGTAGAGCTATTATGTCACGAACTTTTGAGTTCAGTAACTTCCTTTAGATAGAAATTTATCCTTCATATAGAGCAATGTAGTAATCGAGTTTAAATCCTGAAGAAAATTAGGTATTTATAGTAGGGTGACAAGGCTAAAATATTTTAATAGATGTAGGTTGGGTTAAGTGCAACACAACCCAACATGGATTTCAGAAACCTAATATGGATATTGGTGTTGGGTTTTCCTTCCGTTGTATGAGAAAATAAGTATCGATTGATATTTAGGATAAATAATAGTGAAGATATATATTAATAAAATACTTACAGTAGTGTTTATCATGTTATTGATGACCAACACTTTTACTTTGCCTGTGAATGCCGCAGATATAGCCAACGGTGCAAATATCTTTAGTGTTCACTGTGCTGGTTGTCATATTAATGGAGGTAACATCATCAGGCGAGGTAAGAACTTACAGAAGAAAACACTAAAAAGATATGGTATGGATTCTCTAGAGTCTATTACAGGCATTGTTACTAATGGTAAAAGTAATATGTCAGCTTATAAAGACCGCCTCACTGAGCAAGAAATTCAGGAGGTTGCTGCTTATGTTTTAGAACAAGCAGAAACAGGTTGGAAATAACGAAGATAACGCCAAAATATTTAGTTTGAATTTAGATGCTGAAGATAGCGATCGCATCAACACCATATCCCAAAAATCGCGTGACTTGTATTAGGTGATAGGTGATAGGTGACAGGTGACAGGTGACAGGTGACAGGTGACAGGTGACAGGTGATAGGTGATAGGTGACAGGTGATAGGGAGACTATGAAAAATTTTCTGGCTGCTGGTAATTTGCGGAAGGTGCATCATATTGCGCTGAATGTTAAGGATATGCAAGCTTCCCGCGATTTTTACGGGACGATTTTGGGATTGCATGAACTTACTGGCGATGAAGTCCCGGCTACCTTGGTGGAACTAGTTGCAGAGGGGAAAGTTGCCAATTTCGTTACTCCTGATGGTACAGTTCTCGATTTATTTTGGACACCGGATTTAACACCACCAAATCCCGACCCAGAGCAAAGTTTTACTAGAGCATATCACCTTGCCTTTGACATTGACCCGCAATTATTTGAGCAAGCAGTGGCAGTTTTGGGAGAAAATCAAATTAAAATTGCTCATGGCCCTGTCAGTCGTCCTACTGGTAGAGGGGTGTATTTTTATGACCCTGATGGTTTTATGATTGAAATTCGTTGCGACCCACAATAGTAAGATGCCAATATCGATATTTCAGGTAATTGAAGACGTAATCACAAAGCCACCCATTCCCCACGAACCACATAAACAATCGTTGAAAGCTTGGGCGATGTATTGTCTGCGAGATAGAGGTTTTATCGTTGTCTATGCCCAAAATGCCGATTTTGCAATTGAACCTAAAGGTAAAAACAAGCTTTATTTTAAAGTCACAACTGATCAAGCTGATGTAGATAATGCTTGTAATTGGATAGTTTGGGATAGTGCAACGAAAAGTGCTAGCCTGATTCCAGCACAGGGTTAAACCAATTCGTAATTCGTAATTCGTAATTCGTAATTTGTAATTCGTAATGGGCTGCGCCCCGCTACGCTCTAAGCGCAGCTATGCCGTAGGCTTTACGTAATTCGTAATTAAAAAATAGTAGAGACTTTGCATTGCAACGTCTCTACTACAGGTTTTATTATATGATTCCCAAAAAATCTAACTATATCCATCCCATGCGACGGGGAAAGTGTAATCTGAAAATACTGAGAAATTAGGTGTGTCGCTGCGGGTTTCTTCATCGAGAACTTTGACAACTTTGTTATAGATGTCTTCTGCTTGTTGGGGTGAATCACCAATGCTAGTTAACCCCAATTTGCCAAACTGAGACAGACAACCCATGAGATGAAAGACTGTGCCGGTTTCTGTGCAGCTATCGAAATGTAATCTGTGGTGGGCGATGATATCCATTAAGTCGTTTGGTAATAATCCCCGATAGCGGTCTTTTTGTAGGTTGTCTGTGGCGATGTAATATTTAGGGCGACCTTGTTGACTATAAAATAACCCGGTAGATAGGTCATAACGACCATTGGTTAATAATTTTAATGTCATGAAAGGATGAGTAGTACCGCCTTTGCGGAGGTTAATTTCAATTGCTTGGATGTCCCATTCACCGTTACCTTGGTCAACGGTAATGAAATCTACACCAAATCTTTCTAAAGCACCTTTTTCTGCTAGTTTTCTGCCCACTTTTAACCCTAACTGCTGCAATTGTAGGCGGTAACTTTCATCGGCTGGGAATCGACAGCCGAGATAAATTTGTCCGTCTGGGCCGCCCAGGATTTGGTCGTGGGTGGAGAGAATTTCGACTTCTCCTGTGGCGGTAATCCGTCCTTGAACACTAGGCGATCGCTTGATTTCTCCTTCCACAAACACCTCTACAATTGCCCCTAATTCGGCAATTCGCCCGGAAAAATTCAGCCAATTCTCTTGTTTGGCTTGAAAGCGCATAGTAGAAAAGCGATCGCTAATTGCTGCTACTCTTTCAGCTTGAGTTCCTTTTCCTGGTGCTAGGTGCATGATGGGACGCAAATCTAGCAGTGCATTTCCTTCTCCTGAAATCCCCTCGTTAACTTTGACTACCATTCGTTGTAATGTCGGTTGACGTTCCCATAAATCTTCTGCTTCTGTAGCTAAGTCTTGGGGATTCCAGACTAATTTACTACCATCTGGATGAAGAACTCCACTTTCAGCAAAGATTTGCCGACTACCACTTTTTGTCCCCCAAATTTGTAACTCTGGCGCAGCCGCATATAATGGTACGTTTAATTTTAGGGATAATGCTGCTTCTAAATTGGTGGAGTTGTAGCAGACCATCAATGATTTTTCTAGTCTAATGGCTTGCCGAATTCTTTCTATTAATCTGGGACGGTCTAAAATTTTTTGACTCAGGGGATTGGGTGAAGAATCGTAAGTTGAAAGTAAGAGCAAACGATTGCGAGCATGAGAAAAGGGGATACCAGGCAATAATTGTAGATAGTAATCAATAATGCTGGGATGTAATGGCATTGATGTGACATAAATTAACCTAGTGCGGGGATTTCTTAACCGCATTAAGGTAAAAAGTAATCTTTCTTCATAATGTTCAAAACCATCAACTTTGGCGATTTCGCGCTGGTCGATACTGATAGAAGGAATGACGATAATATCCGCCTCACCAGTGTCAAATAGCTCAAGAGTTTTCCAGCGATCGCGCAAAGTTAATTGCAGACGATGAAATTGATCAACTTGTTCTAATTCCGAAACATTTAATGTCACCATACTCCCTACCCTGTCATGATCCCCAATGCAGCCTACTACTTAGGTATATCTCAAAGCAATTGCCATAAGGTAAATATGCAACACTTCTTTTATTTGATTTTTAAGAAAACTTGGTAGGGGTGGTTTTAGAAATATCATCAATTATTAATAATGATCTCCGTAAAACCGTCCCTACTCAAATAAGCTTCTTCTCCAATCCCCAAGATGTATAGAGATGTTGCACAAATGTTCATGCTTGATTGACTTCGCCAAAACCCCTTTAGAATAAAAACACATTCTCTGCGAATTTATTCTTAAACTTGCTGTATCGGGGGGGTATGAATGAGCCGTCCAATAATTCTTGGTATTGTTGGTGATAGTGCTGCGGGAAAAACTACACTCACTAGAGGAATTGCTCAGGTACTAGGGCCGGAAAATGTCACGCTGATCTGTACAGATGATTATCATCGTTATGACCGTAAACAACGTGCAGAAACTGGTATTACTGCCCTTCATCCCGACTGTAACCATTTAGATATTATGCAGCAGCACCTATCGCTGCTACGCACAGGACAGCCAATTCTCAAACCAGTTTATAGCCACAAAACAGGGACTTTCGAGCCGCCACAATACATTAAACCAAATAAATTTGTCATTATCGAAGGTTTGCTTGGTTATTCTACCCGTGCAGCCCGCGATTGTTATGATGTGAAAGTTTACCTTGCGCCTCCAGAAGATTTACGCGCCAAGTGGAAAATTAAACGGGATACCCTTAAACGAGGCTACACCCCAGAACAAGTATTGGCAGAATTAGAAAAACGCGAACCCGATTCAGATCAATTTATTCGTCCCCAAAGACAATGGTCGGATATTGTCGTGAGTTTTTATCCACCAGAAGACGCAGACGATGAAACCAACGGACACCTGAACGTGCGTTTGGTAATGCGTCCTACCATTCCCCACCCGGATTTTACCCCCATTATCAAATTGACCAATGGTAATTCTGGGTCAGCCATTCGCTTGGGATTAGACCGGGATATGAGTAAACCCGTAGATGTTTTAGAAGTTGACGGTCACGCCACCTTAGAACAAGTGAACAAATTAGAGCATATTATCTGTTCTGATATGCCTCACTTAAGAAGTGTATGCGATCGCGAGAGTAACCCAGAAATTGGTAAAATCGCCGGTACAACTGGGGAAACACTGCAAAGTTACCCCTTGGCGTTGACACAGCTAATTATTACTTACCATATGCTCAAAGCAACGCAGATGTTTCAATAGCACAAATTATCTGTGATCAATCACATGATTTTAAAGATGATTTGTGGTTGCTCACCAGACACCTCGCGCCGTGGAAGCCCCTACTTCATGTATGGGGGTAAGGCGCACTTCGACAAGCTCAGTGACCACAGGCGATTTTATAGAGCCTCCGGCACGCTAACGCGAACGCTGTCCAAAAATACTTGTCTTCCATGAGATAATAGACTTGTGTCGAAATGAGCAAGGCACTGTGCAACCCGACAGAAACGGCTTAAGCCAGTAGACATAAAGACTGTTGCATAGTCTTGATAGGGTAGAAACATATTGCTTGCCAAGGGTAAAACAATGTGTTTTTGGGGCGTGGGGATGAGTCCATCACGCCAGTTGCTTCAAGTCGGGAAACCCGCCCAACGCACTGGCTTCTCTGTTTAATCGTAACCGCGCCTAGAGGTTCGGGAGGTAGTGTTGCGAAACCTGAATAGGAGTCCAACCGCTATTTCTCAGGGCTGCTAAAAGCCCCCGGATTTATCCGTGGGGAATGCGTTACATTGGTTTGATAAACCCATATAATATGGGTTAATTTAATTCACTTAGTCATTACAAAAGTTATCTACTCTGATATCCCGCCAAATATCAGAAACTTGCCATCCAGAGTTACCCACAGATTGAACTAGAGGATGGTTAATTTGTGGAATATAATATGGCTCTCTTGCTTCAGTATATAAACTTGGGGTTTCGTCAAATATTGGTTCTTGAACATCAAAATTATCAGCTTGAGGATTTTGCTCTTCAGCTTCTTCCATCATCTTAATCTTCTCCAGAAGGAGTTTTTCTGATTTTTTGATGAGTCTTAGATCCATTTGAGTTATATCCATTTCATTCCCTCAGTTTGAAACATTGACAGAAAAAATTGCATCTAAACACCGATTCTTGGAGAGATAATCAAGTTCTTCAAGAATCATGATATAGATCCGTAAGAAAGTTTTATGAACTTAAGTGTTGAAAAAAATACCCAAGGAAATCTAGGATACAGCAAATTTATCAAAAATAGGTAGTGTTATTCTCAGATTTTTTTTAAATTCAAGATAAAGAATTACAACAAATCTGCATCTGCTGGAAGGAGTATTTACCACAATGCCATGTCAAACCATGTGCAATGACTGTGCTTTTCATGTGAAGACACAAGAATCAATAGAGTGTATTCACCCTGACGAAATCGGGGTTAACTGTTCTACTGTCATTTTTTGCAGTTCATTTCAACCTGCACAGGAAATTGATAGTCCGTGTGTTTCCTTCGGTAATGATCAAGAATAAAAACTTAGATATATGAATTTTCTCCAATTGGAGGTAAAAACTATTTTAATATTCAACAAAAGCAGTTAACACAGCAGAAGCCTAATGCAGTAGAAAAAGCTATTTTCATAATCATTCAGATAGGGTGTGGTGCAAAAAACCAGTAAACAGTAAACAGTTATCAGCCCTAATGGTATTCGATAACTATTCACTGTTTTCACTGTGCTTGTTTTTTAATTAAGCTTTTGTATAATTCTCAATTACCTTAGCTAAGTCTGGTACTGCTTCCTCTACGTGTTGTTTGGCTGAACCGCGCAATTTTTCATATGTTCCGCGCACGATGGAACGACTGCTATTTTTAACTCTAGTATCGGTGACACTGAGTAGTGCATCTGCCGTGCGAGAACGACTACCAACTAAATGTGCAACTGGGTCGCCTTGCTGCATACCCTCACTCCAGATGGGATCGATTGCACTGAAGCATGGTTGTAGCAGCTGTTCGACAACATAAGGAATATACCCTGGCTTGACTCCCTTCAGGGCAGCAAAGGCAGTTCTTAGGGCAATACCACTGATACCAGACTTGGCTGCAAGTTGGGAATCTATCATGTTGCAGCAGTCATTTATAACCATAGCTTTTTTGTTAGCGTCTAAGAGTCCATCACTCAGTCCCATTTCACTCCTCCTTGATTTCACTGTGTCTGATGTATATTCAAGCATTTTTCCTGACAAGTAGGAAATTACACAAATATTATCAAAGCAGGAGTCAGCCACTCCGGGAAATTTCAAATTGAAGCCGTGCGACGGTCTCCGACTGACCGTAAATCATCGCCTGAAAACTACAAAAACAGTGTATTAATACTTCTGCAACAAAGCAGACAAGGAATTATGCTTACGCCAATCGACTAAATCAGCTAAAGATTCCTTGCCCCTATCTAACGGATGCTTGTGTTCCGGCGGTAGAATGCTCATGACAGGTTTTTTTCTAGATGCCATTGGCGCGATTGGTTGCAATGGTTGTATCGATGCAAAAACTGGTTGAGTATTTAGAGTCTGTCTGGCCAATTTTTGCTGGCGGGTGGTTATTAATGAAGCCTGAGCCACAGAAACGCGTTTCTTGGAAACTGTGGGATGTTTTTTAGGTTGGTTCACTAACCGGAGAATTACCCAGCAACCACTAGCACAACTGAAAGCGATCGCCACTATCATCCATAGTGGTATGGGATTACTAATATCAGGGTTTGTGGTAATGGGTGCTTCTACTACAGCCGAGACTGATTCTGATTCTGCCTTTTCCACATCACTCACATGGATCAGGTTGTACACGGCAAGGGTAGCAGATCCTAGACACGTTGCTAACAAACCGGTCAATAACAGCAAAGGATGACGTGTCAGCAGAAAAATGAAAATATTTGAGCCACGTTTTCTCGACTCTGCTTTGGTTATTTTTACCTGGGTTAGCTCATGCTGTACGCTTTGACTGTTTTCCATGATCAATTACAGATTTTTTCCCCTCTAGTCAATAAATTGTACTAAAGGGGCGAGCTATCAGCTATCCGTAGGCAATTTCTAGATTCTAGTAGCTTTTTTGTGCCATTTTGGCTACAAAATGGGAGTAGGGGACAGGTGACAGGGGACAGGGGACAGGGGAGAAAAAGACAATACCTAATGCCCAATGCCTAGTCTTTAAGAGTTCTTTAATTTTGAATTTTGAATTGACTCACTATGTCGTTCTAAAGCCAACTGAATCAAGCGATTCACTAATTCTGGGAAGGGAATGCCGCTATGAGACCACAGTTGAGGATACATACTGGTGGCGGTGAAACCTGGTAGAGTGTTAATCTCGTTAATCAACACTTCTCCCGTGGCTTCTACATAGAAAAAATCGATTCTGGCTAACCCAGCCGCATCAACGGCGGCGAAGGCTTGCACAGCCAACTCCTGAATTTTACGGCTGATTTCGTCGGGAATGGGTGCAGATATCAGTAAATCTGCTTGCCCCTGAGTATATTTAGTTTCATAATCATAGAAATCGCTGTTAAAGGTAATCTCTCCTACGATAGAGGCTTGGGGTTGATCATTACCTAAAATGGCACACTCTACTTCTCTAGCTGTCACACCGGCTTCCACAATAATCCGACGGTCATAACTAGCGGCATTATCTAAAGCTGCTTCTAATTCTTGACGCGATCGCACTTTGCTAATGCCTACCGATGAGCCAAGGTTTGCAGGTTTCACAAAACAAGGATAACCCAGTGCCGCCTCAATTTCATCACATAATTTGGGGAAAACACAAGGATTTGACCATACTTGCGCTCTAGTGACAGCTTTGTATTTTACTTGGGGTATACCTGCTTGCTCAAAGGCCATTTTCATAGCTATCTTATCCATCCCCAAAGCCGAACCTAAAACCCCAGAACCGACAAAAGGAACTTGCATTAAAGTCAGTAAACCCTGAATTGTGCCATCTTCCCCATTCGGCCCGTGCAGAATCGGAAACCACACATCAACTTCTGCTACCTGAGAGGGTGATTGCCAACGCTCAAGGGCTGGTATTTTGGTATTAGATACGAGATCATGTGATTCTCCAGATGAAGAATTGGGAGCGTCTAATACAGGCACACCAGATTGCAGAACTTGTTGGGGAGCTTCTCCTGCTAACCAACGGCCATTTTTTTGGATATAAAAAGGCAGTATTTCATACTTATTAGCATTTTCTGCGGCACTCAGAGCCTTAGCGATCGCCCGCGCTGAACTGATAGAAACTTCATGTTCCCCAGAACGTCCACCAAACAGCAGTCCCACCCGCAACTTATTCATTTTCAATACCTCTACACTCCTCAAGCAGATAGCCTATCACCGAACAAGGCAAAAGTGAAAGGGGACTGGGGACTGGGGATAATTGATTTTTGGGATCTCCCTCAAATTTAAAATCTAAAATTCAAAATTGTTTAATTGCCTTTGCTAAAATGCCTAAATGTTACCAAAGCAGCATCCCCAAAACACCAAACCCGGATGGTCTTTAGAGGAAAGAGATCCAAAGTTCATCCAATCCCTAATGCCCTTCTTGGGCTTTTTCTACGATTATTATTTTCGCGTGCAGACTAGTGGTTGGGAACATATCCCAACAAAAGAAAACGTCTTAATTGTTGGTTCTCACAATGGAGGACTAGCAGCTCCTGATATGTTGATGATGATGTATGACTGGTTTCGCCGCTTTGGTGTGGAGAGACCTACCTATGGTCTGATGCACCCCAAGGCTTGGCAAGTAAACGAGCAAGTAGCGGAATTAGCCGGTAAAAGTGGGGCTATCATCGCTCATCCTAAAATGGCTTATGCGGCTTTGCGCTCAGGAGCAAGTTTGCTAGTATATCCTGGTGGGGCTGAAGATGTATTTAGACCCTATAGTTTACGCAATCAAATCTATTTTGCGGGACGGCAAGGATTTATTAAATTAGCGTTGCGGGAAAATGTGCCGATTGTCCCGGCAATTTCTTACGGGGCGCACGATACGCTGATTGTTTTGGCTGATTTATATAAGGTTATGCAACGCTTGCATGAGTGGGGAATGCCTTGGTTATTTGATATTGATCCAGAAGTATTTCCCATTTATCTAGGTTGGCCTTGGGGTTTAGCCATTGGCCCTTTACCTAATATTCCGTTCCCTGTACAAATTCAAACGCGGGTTTGTCCACCCATTGTATTTGAACGCTACGGACGGGAAGCAGCAAGCGATCGCCACTATGTTAATGAATGTTATGAATTAGTTGTCAGTAAGATGCAGCACGAGTTAGATCAGTTGGTATTGCTCCATGAAACATTATGATTAAAAAACAGGGCTGCATCAAATTTCAATAAGCTTGATGCAGCCCTTAAACACAATTAAATTTTAATTCTTGCTAAGACGTTGTGCTAGAAGTTGTTTGGCTCTATCTGCTAGCTTGCAGTTTGTGTCTTTTGCTTCTTGGAAGAAATTAGCTAAATCTCTATCTCCAGAATCATTGGCATCTTGAACGTATTGTTCATAAATTGCCGCCCCTTCCAGGGAGTGGTACATGATACTAATCAAATCAAAATGCTCGTTTTTTGTGCCTGTACTACACTCAGCTTTATTCATGACTGTTGACATCTTGATGCTCCTACCTTTCTTTGCTTTCAAGTCCATGACATTAATACAAGGCTAGGTAATAGATTAATGATTTTCTTCATTCCCAAGATATATTGAGTTTTATATTTAATCTCAGTAATCTAAAACTCGCTCAAAATACTTGAACCTCACATGATATATTTATCAGTAGAGACGTAGCTGTGCTACATCTCTACGTTCTATTGCACCAATAATTGCTCAATTGCCTCTGGAATTAATTGCTCGACATTACTTAAAACCAGTGTTGCACCTGCGGTTACTAGTGACTGTGTATAAGCCTCGCAACGAGTTGCTGTTTCTTGCACATGAGGCGGTAAGATACCTACACCAATCCAAGTACGATGCTGTTGGAGTTCTCTGGCTTTACTAACAGTGTACATATCTGCTACGGTATCACCTACGTAGATGACCGTTGATGTGGCTTCTGAGCTATTTTCTAAGTGATTGAGAGTGGCAAACAGTCCGGTAGGATCTGGTTTACCTGGTGCATCCTCCATTGCAATCAAGACTGGAGACTGTAAGCCAAGACGTTTTTCTAAAACATAGGTAGCGGAAGCACGAGTAGCACCACTAAAGAAGCCCCAAGCAATACTAGCTTCTGTAAGTTGCTCCAAGTAGCTAGGTTGTAATAATAAAGGTTCATCACAAATGTATCCCGTCCAATTGTGAGGATCTGTACCGCGATAACGGGATTGAAAAAAGGCAACTATAGTTTCGTAGTTGAGTCGTAATTCTTCACGAGACTGGCCTTGGCTTGCAAAGTAGCGATAAATAAATTCTTGGGATGCTTCCCAATCGTTATTCCAGATACCTTCAGACTTGAGTTGATCAATTTCTAGGGATGTGGGACGATAGGCGTTGTCAGTAAAATACTCTACCGTGTCTGCCAGTGCGCGACGATAGGAACTGCCAACATCACGTACAACACCGTCAATATCAAATACAACGATCGCTTTTGTTGAGGGTTTTGCAGTCATGGATGGGGGAAGTGAAATTTTTAGCTATTAAATTTTAAATCGAGTCATGATTCACAATAAGTCAATTTCTGATTAAGAATTACTATTTGGTGAATTGGTAAGTATTGCGTTAAAATAAGCGATCGCAAACTTAGTAAGTCATAGCCGGATATTCCCCGGAGGTGTAATTGTCCAAGTTCATTTTGAAAATCCTTTGGCTAGACGAGAACGTTGCCCTGGCAGTTGATCAAGTTGTCGGCAAAGGTACAAGTCCTTTGACTAAGTATTTCTTCTGGCCTAGGAATGATGCCTGGGAAGAGTTAAAGAAAGAACTCGAATCCAAGCACTGGATTACCGATGTAGACCGCGTTGAGTTGCTGAATAAGGCAACAGAAGTGATTAACTACTGGCAAGAGGAAGGTAGAAACCGTCCAATGGCAGAAGCACAGTTAAAATTCCCTGAAGTTGCTTTCACTGGTAGTGCTTGATTTAGATATTGGAGACTGGGGATTGGGGACAAGGGGGAAACTTTAATATGTCCCAATTCTTCACCCACCCAATCACTACTGACTACTAGCCAGAATTTTACCATTTGGGCTAAAGGCGATCGCTAAAACCGCCCGTGTATGACCTGAGATTGTTTCTAACAAGTCATAACATGGGCGGTTTTTCAATTTCCAGAGGCGAATTGTTCTATCGTACCTATGCTGAGAACCTCTGGATTTTATCCGGGGGATGAAACCAATTCGCAATGGACTAACGTCCCGCTCCGCTCTAAGCGCATCTATGCCGCAGGCTTTACGCAATTAATTCAGCCAACCACAAGGGGTGGGGTTTTTACCTACTTTGCGAAACTCTGAACATCCCAAAGTCTAATTTGTTTGTCCCAAATACCACTAGCGAGAATATTTAGTTTAAAAATCAAACCAGACATTTTGGCTACTCCCTTTTATTTGAAATTCCTTCCCACCGCGCTACTTGCTGTTTAACTTCCTCCATATCTAAATAATCGTAAACAAAAGCTTTCCGTAAAAGTGGATGAGGAATAAATTCATCATACTTTTGCATTTCCGGTGCTTCCGCCGAACTAACTAAAGCCTCTGGAATAATTCTTTGCTCACACAAAGAAATAATTTCTTGGCTAACATATTTAAACTTATTTTTACCTAATTTTAGCGTCACATAATAGGGATTAACCCCACCAATACTACTAATTTCCAAAGATTCCCGACAAAAAGTATTAATTAATCTGACTAAAGTACGATAAGCAACAGTTCCCATCCAAGGAAAAATACAGCATTTACCTTTTTCTAACTGCAAGACATTCTGCTTATCTAATCCAGCTTTCTGCACTAGCTTGCGGACTGTCTGTAAACGTTGACGTGCATTATTTTGCAAATAGCTATATTCTAAATCCTCTAGTAAAACCTGCCGCATTCTTTGCAAAACTTTAGTATGAATCGTACCACCACCACCACGCCAATAACTTGTAGCCTTACCATCTACTTGCTTAACCAAAATATTTTTTTTTCTGAAATCAACTTCTAATACTTCCCAAGTTCTCCCAGCCAACGCAAATTGATTACCAACTGGAGGCGGCATAATAATACTACCAATGGCTGTAGTCCCTTGCTTAACAGTATATTCCTGGTTATCAGCAAAGACAGCATAAAACTGAAACTTACCTACTATTTTTTCGGACGATACACCCAAAATTAATTTACCTTGTTCAGTCCGTTGAATGTGACCGATATCAATTAAATAGCGCAACAATAATTTATAATCTTCCTGAGAAATAGCAGCAAATGGGGGCAGATTTAAAACCTGTTTAGCCAGCGCAGCCGGAGAAATTGCCTCTGCGGCTACCAAAATACTCATTGTTTGGTGATACAGCAAACTTAAAGGATATTGAATTGGCTTAATTGGTTCAATCCAACGTTCTTCTAAATAAAGTTGAATAATAGCGATACACTGTAAAAGTTGCCAAGGAATTTGCTCTGGTAAAGATGCTTCTGGTAATACTTCATCTTCACCACAGACAAAACGCATATCAGCAGCTTCACCTCTTCTTCCTGCGCGTCCCAAACGTTGTAAAAAACTCGCTACTGAAAGGGGTGATTCTAACTGAATAACGCGCTCTAAATTACCAATATCTATACCTAATTCTAAGGTGAGAGTAGCAGCAGTTACAGCCGGTTTATGAGGCTCGCGCATGGCATTTTCTGCCACTTGGCGTAAACTAGCGGATATACTGCCATGATGTACATGATAGATATCTGGTAGTGATTGAATAGTAGCAATTTGGCGCAAAGATGCAATAATCGATTCCGTTTGGGTACGATTATTTGCGAAGATTAAACATTTACGAGATTGACTCAAATTAAAAATATATTGCTCATAGTCTGTTGCTTCTTTTTCATCATGTTTAGCAACATAAAAATGTTCTACTGCTAGTTTAATTTGGCGTTTTCCTGCTTCAACCTTGGGGGTAATGACTTGTTTATCAGTTCCAGAACGCAACCAATCTTCAGCCATTGAGTAATCACCGAGAGTTGCTGATAAACCAATGCGTCGAGGTTGTGCTTGCGTTAAATTTACCAAACGCTGCAATTGACAGATAATCTGACAACCGCGTTCAGTACCCATAAAAGCGTGAATTTCATCAATAACGACAAATCTTAAATCACCAAATAAGCATACTAGTTCTTTGTGTTTATTGACTAATAAACTTTCTAAAGATTCTGGCGTAATTTGCAATATACCTTGAGGATTTTGTAGTAGCTTATTTTTGCGACTTTGAGCCACATCACCATGCCAATGGTAAACAGGAATATCGACTGATTTTAGTAAATCATTGAGACGTTCAAACTGGTCATTAATTAAAGCTTTGATAGGGCCAATATATAATACACCTATAGTTTTGCTAGGTTTATTATGTAAAACAGTCAAGACAGGTAAAAATGCTGCTTCTGTTTTCCCCGCAGCTGTAGCAGCAGTAATTAATAAATGAGCATCAGTGTCAAATATCACTTCACAAGCGGCTGTTTGAACTGGTCTTAATTCCGTCCAGTTATGATGATAAATATATTCTTGAATAAAGGGTGCAAGTCGGTTAAAAGCATCACTCATATTTGTTCTTTCACAGTTAGTAAGATTCTACACCTCTGCATACTTACCCTGCGGTAACATATGAAATCTCAGGACTAAAGTCCTTACTACAAACTAAATTCGGCTGCATTATCTTCATCCAAGGCTGTATTTTTACCCACAGCAGTAGGCTTGAATTTAGCACCATGAATTAATTCACTAAACTGAATGTTTGGGTTGTGATGTAAGATATTCAACACACTAATAAAATCTCGGATGATTTCTCCTGGTGTGAGTAATGCTTCCGCACCCAAGCGGTTGACTATTTCTCCGACAAATTCCTTTAATTCCCGACTATTCAAAGTCTTGTCATAACTAAAATGAGTAGCATGAATCTCTGTTAAACGTTGCAGAAGGGTGAGAATTTCTGCTTCACTCAAAGGGTTTAATCTGATAACTGGCCCTAAAAATTCTTGCACATCAGCTTGGATAGCAAATCGGCTTTCTTTGGTGCGTCTGCGCCAAGCTTGGTCTGCAAATAGTCCTCGGTTGGGGTCTTCTAAAAATTTGGTTGTCCCACCAATGAAAATCCCTAAATGTTCTGCTTTGCATTGCATCGTGTCATTAAACATTGCTAGCAGTCTGTTATAGTTTTTCTCACGAGTGACTGTAGTTGAGATTTGGTAGATATTGACGGCTTCATCAATTAAAATTAATAGCCCTTTATAGCCAATTTCCGCTATAAATTTAGCTAAGAGTTTGATGTAGTCGTACCAACTATCATCATCAATAATAACGCGCACCCCTAATGCGGCTTTGGCTTCAGTTTTGGTATTAAATTCGCCTCTTAACCAACGTAAGGCAGCATTTTTTAAGTCATCATTATCTAAACGATAACCACGCCAATAAGCAATAATTACAGTACCAAAATCAAAACCATGAACTAGGTCTTCTATATACTGGACAACTTCCCTAATTTTCGCTTCAATTTTGTCATCAAAACCTTCATCATGGGGACGTAAATCACTTTCTTTAACTACTTCTTGTTGAATTTTATTAATCCAACCTTCTAAAATCGAAACTAATGCACCACCATCAGGACGAGTTTTAGTAGAAAGGTGACTCATTAATTCTCGATAGGTAGCCAAGCCTTCATTGTTACTTCCTGCTAGGCGACGTTCTGAAGATAAATCAGCATCAGCTACCACAAAACCCTGCTCAATAGCACGGTTACGAATCATTTGCAGCATGAAGCTTTTACCAGAACCATAGTTGCCAATTATAAAACGAAATGCGGCGACACCTTCGGCAATATCATCGAGGTTTTGTAATAGGCTTTTAAGTTCTTTTTCTCGACCAACGGCTATTTGTTCAACTCCTATTCTGGGAACTACCCCTGCACCTAGGGAATTGATTAAAGCAGTTGAAGTTTTTTTCGAGAGTTTGAGCTTTGCCATGTATTTTACTTTACTTGATGTCAATGCAGAGGTCAACAGATATGCCTATAATAATGATTATCTTACAACGTGTCAGAATATTTTAATTTGATGAGGCGTGTCTAGTCATAAGGTTTTCATATAAGGCAATCATTTTTTTGACATGACTGATATGTTCTTGATGAATTTCGGGTTTTTCCAAAGTTGTTTCAATGATTAATTCACCTATAACATCACTAGCACGTTCATTGATAGAGTCAATTAATATATTGGGCATAGTAATGTTAGCTTCGGAAATTTTTTTAATAGTTGGATGAGGATTATCTTGCTCTACTATTGCTTTTAATACCTGAAATTCATGTCCTGGTAATTGATTTAAAAATCTATCCCATGTTTCAGGTAGAATATCAGATTCTACTGTTTCTATTAAGTCGGCAAAAGGAAATACTTCAATATCTTCAACTTGTGGGTTTTCAGATAAAGGTTCTTGGTTAAATGTTCCTACTTGCTGGAGTAATTCCCAAACTTGGTTTTGTAATAGGTCACGTTCTTGTTGTAATACAGAAATTTCATTTTTCAATTGCTGTAAATGTTCTTGTTGTTGTGATTTTTGAGTTTGTAAGGAATTTATTGTGGCTGTTACATCATCTTTTTCATGCGCTGTCTCTAGTAGTATTTGATTTTGTTGATTTTTTTCAGCTTCTAAGTTTTGAACTTCTAGCCGCAATTCGTAAAGCTTTTCTTCTAGTTGCGGTTTAATTCTACCTAGCAGGGTTAAATTACTCTCTATTTCTTTTTGTTCTTGTTTTAATTCATATATACGGGTTTGTAATTGGTTGATTTCCGCATGGGAGGTATTGTAATGCAATTCGAGGCGACGTTTTTCTGATGTCAGGGCAGATAAAAAGTTATGCAATTCTGCTTGATTTTGTTCTAAGTCGTAAAGTTCGGTTTTTAGATTGCTAACTTCGGATTCTAATTGTTTTTTTTGTGAGGCAAAGTTTCCGAGTTCTCTATGTAGACTATCTCTTTGATTACGACATTCGAGGATGTGATTTTGTAGTTGTTTTGTTTCGTTATAAAGTAAATTACGATGAGCTTCTATTTGCTCAATTTCTTTAACTACGCGAGATTTTAGTCCTTCCCTTTCTTTAATACGTTTGCGGAGGGAGGATAAAATTAGGAGTTCATGAGTTCTTCGCCGCCTATCTACGAACAAGGCGGCTGAATAGGTAGCAACTACGGTGATTACTCCGGTGAGGAAAGCTTGGTTAAAATCCCATTTGGGGACTAGACTAAGACCAAAACTGACACTAAAGGCAACTATGCCTAGGATAAATCGATTGCTGAACATGACTGGCTGCATATTGCTGATTTTTGAGGCATAAGGCAGGGGACAGGAGGTTTTTAGCTTAGTACAGCTTTGCCAATTGAGGGGGGAAATTTAAACGCAGAGGGTCGCGGAGGTAAGCGCAGAGGTGCGCGGAGACTTCGCTACGCTGTACTTTATTCCTATAGTTAGTTTGGGGTTATTGTGATAGTTTACTAAGTTGTGCAATTTTTCATGGGTTATGCCACGCTATGCTAACGTAATTTCTTTGTTTTTATGATTTGATGTCTAATTTATGGTTATTTTCTCCAAATAGTGATATTTCTGCTTTTAAATAATTAATGAATTGCTGTGCCGTTCTCCCAGACCGTCCATTATGACGTGTAGCCCATTGTAAGGCTTGAAATTCTAAGTCTTGCTGGTCGATGTTAATTTCGGCTTGTGATGCGAGATGTTGCACAATTTGTAAATATGTTTTTTGATCTGCCGACTCAAAGGTTAAAGTTAAACCAAAGCGATCGCTAAACGAAAGTTTCTCCTGCATCGTATCCCAAGCATGGATTTCGTTGTTATCTTTGGGGGTCGGTCTATCGCCAAAGAATTCCCGAATCAAATGGCGACGATTAGAAGTAGCATATACAACTACATTTTGTGGTCTAGCGGTTAAGTTTCCTTCTAAAACTACTTTTAAGGCTTTAAAAGCATCATCATCTTCTTCAAAGGATAAATCATCGACAAAGATAATAAATTTCTGTGGCAAGCCTCGCAACTGTTCTACAATAGTGGGTAGATCCTGCAAATCCGATTTTGCCACTTCTAATAAACGAAGATGGCGATCGCTATATTCATTTAATAAAGCCTTGACTAAGGAAGATTTCCCTGCGCCGCGACTACCATACAGTAATACGTGCAGTGCTATTTCCCCTGATAATAAGAACTCTGTATTTTTAATTAGGGCTGCTTGCTGAGACTCATAACCTACAAGATGACTTAGCTTCACTGGGTCAGGGTAAGGTATGCCGATAAGTTGCCCCGTTTGCCAGCGTAATGCCCGATATTGGGCAAACAACCCTGTACCAAATTGCCGATAGTAATTTGCTAAATCTTCTATTACATTTGCCCAGTGTTCTGAATGGTGCAGAGAAAATGTTAATCCTGCTTGTATAGACGTGTCATCTGGTTCGACGTACCACACCACAGGAGACACGGCTAAATGCGCTACACTTTGCACCCATTCACTCAAAATAGCACTGCTACATTCATAAAGGCTCTGTAATAGTTGTAAATCATGCTGGGCTGCGGTTACTAAAGCTGGGGGTAAATCTTTAAAGTCTCGCTGTTGTGCAAGTCTTGTGAAGGGATTTTCCGCCATGAGAATTTGGGTAATGAGGTAGTCTTCCCAAGTTTGCTGTTTATCGGCTAAGGCGTGAAAGTAACTGCCGTAAGCTTGCAAACAACGCCGTCCATCAGCATCAGTGTAGCGGATGGCTTGCAGCAATTCTAAAAAGGCAATGCCTACTTCGTCTTGGAGGACAGATTGATAAAGTAAAAGTGACGCTGCTTGGCGTTGGAGAAGTTGAACTTGGGCATAGGAAGAACTGCTGGCCGTTTGCATGGCTGGATTATCCGTCAATCAACAGGGGTAATGTAGCTTATGGTTAATTGTCTGCTGGACTGGGTAGCAAAATCAAAATCTACATAGGGTTTAACCATGAATTTAAGTATAATTGCTGCGATCGCCTATGGTATGTTAGCGATTATTGGTGGCATTATTGGCTACTTTCAGGCAAATAGTCAAGTTTCCCTCCTCAGTGGTATAATTAGCGGTTCACTATTAGTTTTTGCCGCTTACTTGCAACTTCAAGGACAAGCCTGGGCTTTGATTTTAGCAACTTGCATCACTGCTGCTTTAGTCATTTTCTTTGCTTTAAGATTGGCTAAAACACGCAAATTTATGCCGGCTGGATTAATGACTATTTTCGGTATGCTGGCACTGACAGTCATGGTAAGGCAGCTTTTTACTGTTGGGTAGCAATTTTTCCCCTCCTAATAGTACATTTATATTACTCTACACCAGAACAAAAGCTAGAAAAGATTTTTTTTGTGAAATTTGGCGGAAAACTCCATCCCGTCATTACTCGCCGCTTCGCTAAGAATTAGTGAACCGTTACCAGTCACTTGATAACTGTTCACTGATTTAACTCCCCATGTCTAAAAACTACATAAATATCCGGTTTTTTAAACTTCATGATGATAAATAAAAATAATACCCTGTGTCATATTCATGGCATTGAGTATCTAAAAGATACTAAGTACCCTTGTCTATGAGTAATCACCTTGATTTTACATATATAGCAAAGTCACGTTAAATATAATACGTATATTAACTAAGTACGAAAAAAATCATGCTTGATATGTCTACTGCACAATCAAAATGGCATATGAAAATACAAAATAATCTCTAGTGCAGAAACTCATAGCATTTGCTTACATCTATCTTGAGATAGTTATTGTAGTAGATACTGACTAAATCAGACAAAAGATATAAATTTTAAAAACTATCATTAACTACTATTTATAAATTGTTTTTTGCGTAAAATATAATACAAAGCTAGAATAAAGATAAAACTATAATTCAAGTATTATAAAATAATTAATCCCGTCCAGTAAAGCATTATGAGTATTCAATAGGTTTAATAGGTGAACAACACATACTTAATTATCGTTGTATTTTTTTGATAAAATTAAAATATTTGCATGATTGAAAATTATAGTAAATCAATAATATTCGATTAAAAAATATCAAGTAAATACTCTCTATCTATTTTGAACAACCAAAAATATTAACTGTAAAGATTTAGTAGGGAAAAGAGAAAATATTAAAGTAAAAATAAAGGGAACTATTGCCATATTGGCAGGTTTGAATCAAAGAGATGAGATATTAATAGAGTAGCTTAAGAAAGAATTGTTATAGAAATACTTGTTGTTATCTACCTCTATTGCTAAAGCCAAAACAAGCCTGAAATTCAGAGATTTATCGGCAATCTTACGAATTAGGAAATAATATATGTTATCACCACTATCTTCTCACAATGTTATCCAGTATCTGCACACAGCAGGTCTGTGTAGCTTATTAGATGGCACTTTTGAGAGTATTAAGTTGCCAGAAACTAATAAGAAGAATCGTAATTTAGTGGTGAAATTAGGAGATAATCGCCAACTTCTAGTGAAGCAAGAACATAAGCATGAAACTGATGGAATTTCTCATGAATTGTTTAACGAATGGCTTTTTCAGGAATTACTTCAGCAATTTCCAGTTTTAGGTAATATTTCTGCTATTGCACCATTAGTGCTACATTTTGATGAGGAAAACTCCATCCTGGTGCGTAGCTATCTCAGTGAATATCTAGATTTAAGTAACTTTTATCAAAACAACAATATTTTCCCTGTAGAGATTGCTACAGCCATTGGTACAACATTAGCGTCCCTACACCGCGCTACTTTCCAAGGTAAGGAATACCGTGATTTTATGGCGACTGCACCCCAAGGACAGTTTCGCTATAGCTTTTACAACCCAGCACAAGGGATAGACTCGATTACTCCAGAGATTTTTAGTCACGTTCCCAGCGAGTCAAGGCGATTCTATGAACTCTATCAACGTTACGAGAGTTTAGAAGCTGCAATTGCTGATTTAGCCTATGAATGGAATCCTTGTTGCTTGACACACAATGATTTAAATTTGCATAACGTCTTAATTCATTCTCGATGGAATCAGTTAGATAACTGCTTAGTAAAATTAATTGATTGGGAAGCTTGTGGATGGGGAGATCCAGCTTTTGATTTGGGAACTATGTTGGCTAGTTATTTAGAAATTTGGCTTTCAAGTTTGGTGATAGATGCAACATTGGAGTTAGAAGAATCTCTACAATTAGCTATGACTCCATTAGAAGATATTCAACCCTCATTAGTAGCTTTATTAACGGCTTATTTAAATGCCTTTCCCATGATTTTGGACTATAGTTGTGATTTCTTGGTACGAGTTATCAAGTTTACAGGATTGGCATTAATTCATCAAATTCAAGACAGTATAAAAAATTGCAAGTGCTTTGATAATTCTGATATCTATAAGTTACAATTAGCCAAAAATATTCTAACTAAGCCTGAGCAATCTATAGTCAGTATTTTGGGAGTTGATGAGTCAGTAATTGTAAGTTCTATAGGTACAATGAATACAATACCACAACCAGAAAAAGAGAAGCAACTAGTTCGCCTGTATTATGAAAAAACTCGCTTGCGTGGCTGCTAAATAGAAGGCAGAAGTTAGAATTAATTAATGTAGAGTGGGTTTCAACAATCAAATCTGATTACTCTACTTTGTAGGTGTTAAGTCTGAATTTTCAATTGATTAATGCTAAATTACTCTGCTAAAACAATGCTAAATTCCTTAATAGATATTGCTACCAATATCCAAATTGAGCCGAATTTTTGTATCTACCATCCTAATTACCAGCCTTTTGCTTTACCAACTAAAGTAGCAGATAGATTTCAGCAAAATTCGGCTACCCTACAACATAAATATCTCAATTTATTATTACGTAATTTTATTTACGGTATCTATTATAACGGGGTTTTGCAAAGCAGCTTGGCAGTTGATAGTAGTAATAGTAATTACCAACTCCCACAAAATTTAGCAACTAATTCTGTTGTGGGTATTGATTGGGAATTTTATGAACAACTGCAAGCTAGCAATCATGGTAGAGGTTATTTTGACCCTAGTTGGGAAGTGCTGCGAAAAGAACCTGATGGTACTATGGCAGTGACTAAAGATGGTTTAACTTTATATATTGAACCAGATTGTCACCTCAAACCTGGAAAAAAATCCGCCCAAGTTGGTGAATCAGTAGCGATTTGGATGCCGAATAATCGCTTGCAAAATGGCTATTATCTAGCTGTGAGTGATGTGGGACAGGAACAACAAGGCAAACCAGATGTAAATTTAGGCACAGGTAGAATCTATTTTAACTTTACCGTAGATGGTGCGATCGCGCTGATGGATAGTTTAACCCAGCAACTTAATGCCAATACTATCCCTTTTACCTTTCAAGTTCTCTACAACCCCAGTGCCTATGAACGCTACGATTCTGGGTTACTCTACTTTGAGCGTCACGACTATCCAGCGATTCACAAAATTTTACAACTTGTCTATAAAGAAAATCAAGCTTATTTTCAGCCAGAAATCCCTTTATTCACCAAGTTTTTAGCCCCAGGTTTAGGACTCGCGGAAGAACCTACTCAAAAATTTACCGCACAAGAAAGTTTTGGGATGAATCGTTGTCAAATCTTAGCTAATGCTTTGTTAGAAGCTTGGCAAAAAGGTAAGAATGCTGTAGAAGAAAGGATGAAAGCCATTCATCAACATTTCCAAGATCATTCCATCGATTTACAGCGTCCCTACCTTAACCCTACCTCTGAAGATATATATTCCCCATTAAAGTAATTTGTATTGACATTGCAGTAAAATTAACCAATAGAGCAGGCTTGTTGCCTGCTATTTTTTTATTTTTGAATTTTGAATTTTATTTATGTCTTTTAGTTATCATCGCACTGTTCGCTTTCAAGATACAGATGCTGCGGGTGTAGTCTACTTCGCCAATATTCTGAGTATTTGTCATGAAGCCTATGAAGAATCTCTGAGAACATCAGGTATCAATCTCAAAGATTTTTTTACTAATCCCCAGGTGGCTTTCCCTATTGTTCACGCTAGCGTAGATTTTCTTCGCCCCGTATTTTGTGGAGATAAGTTATTAATTAGCTTAATGCCACAAAAAGTGGGGGCAGAAAAGTTTGAAATTACCTATGAAATATCCTTGAATGAGGTAGTAGTTGCTAAGGCAATTACTCGACACGTTTGTATTGATGCGAATAGTAGAAATAAGCAAGTATTACCAACTAATATTGTCCATTGGTTGGAACGCAATCGCAGAGAAATAGAAGAAGCGGAGAGAAGAAAAGCTAGAGAAGTTATTGCATGAAATAATTAAATCCCCAACTCCAATTGTCTTTAATTTTGAAGTAATGAGTGATAAGTAATAATTACTGAGTATTACTCATTACTCATTACTCATTACTCATTACTCATTACTCATTACTCATTTAATGGCACTATCAATAATTATTCTGCGCCGTAACACACCCTACTGTATTTTTTATTTTTTGAGAAATTCTGTAGCTATTTTTTGTAGTGTTTGGCGATTGACTTTTCCTTGGGCATTACGAGGTAAGGTATCTAGAGAAATCCAGTATTTTGGTATTTTAAATTTGCTAAGTTGACTTTTGAGTGCAGTTTTAATTTCTTCTGGATTAATATTTGTATTTTTAGGAATATAGACGGCTGTTAATGCTTGTCCCCAATCTAAATCGGGTATACCAATTACACACACATCAGTAACTTTTTGCGTTTGCAGTATAGCTGATTCTACTTCTGTGGGGTAAATATTTTCTCCGCCTGAGATGATTTTATCGCTGTTACGTCCAACAAGTGTTAAATAACCTTGCTCATCTAAAAAACC
Organism: Nostoc sp. UHCC 0870; assembly: GCF_022063185.1. Classification (NCBI taxonomy): domain Bacteria; kingdom Bacillati; phylum Cyanobacteriota; class Cyanophyceae; order Nostocales; family Nostocaceae; genus Nostoc; species Nostoc sp. UHCC 0870. The sequence continues at coordinate 1,792,997 of NZ_CP091913.1, forward strand.
TAAATCATCTACTACAAAATCATGTTGATTGTTCCAGAAATTGGGGTAATAACCAAGGGCTAAAGATGTAGCTTGAATGCTTATATTGCCTATTATATTAGCTGGTGATACTTCTTTCTGAGAATTATAAATCTTTACTTGAGCATGAGGAAGAATTTGACCACTGCTATTTTTACCACTTAAGAAATCATCTGGTTTGAGGGTGACAATTTGGGAAGCTGTTTCTGTCATGCCATAGGTTGGTGCTAATCGAATACCATGAAATTTGGCTTTTTCTAATAATTCATCCCAAGCAGGCGCACCACCTAAGAGAACAGTTTTAAATTTAGCTAGCCATGCAGTTAATTCTGGGTTTTGTAGCAGTCTTTGTAATTGGGTAGGTACTAAAGATATGAAAAACTCTTGAGGGTTAATCTGGTATTTTTGATCTAGTTCTATTGATTTAAAAGGCAAAATTACTAGTTTACCGCCAGTGATTACAGCACGCATAAATTGCATTAAGCCGCTAACATGATACAACGGTAAAATACAAAATGAATTTACTTGTTGTAGCTGAAAATATTCTGTAAATCCCTGCACTGATGCGGTGAGAGTTTCCCAGGTGTGCATGGCAAATTTAATCTTTCCCGATGAACCACCGGTGGGAATCATTATGAGAGGGGACAGGGGACAGGGGACAGGGGACAGGGGGAATTGAGTTTCATTCCCCATACCCCAAATAATATCAGGTTGTACTAAGTTAAATACTTGATGCCATTCTTGTTCAACCCAGTCGGGGTTACATAAAAATACTTGGCAATTGGCTGCACACGCGGCGATGAATCCCGCTAAAAATTTGACTGGTTCTCGCTCGGCTAGGATGATTTTTAGGGGTTGAATATCTGTTAATAATTGGCTAAGTTCGGCATATAGTTTGGTGGCGATTTGTTGAAGTTCTTGGTTGTCATCACCAATTAGCAAATCATGGTGAATCAAGTTATGAAAATAAACTTTCTGGCCAGGTGTCATCTTCTGCTTGGGTAAAAAAGTGATTGATGCCGAAACCAACAGCCCTATTGTGACGGGATAGTTCTGCTGCTATTCTGAGTGCAGCAAGTCTGGCGATCGCAGTTTCAAATACTGATGAAAATACTGCGTCAATTCCATGCTGTCGGCAAAATCTTCTTAAACGCGAGGGAGAACCCGCAATGGCTGGTTTAATCACGAAAATTCCTCGCCAACCTTTTTCATAACAATCAGCAAGTTGCTGGAGTGTGGCGACGGATTCATCTAATGCGATCGCAGTATCATAACACTGACTCAATGTCAAAATCTCGAAAAAATCTGTCACAGGTAGCGGTTGTTCGATAAATTCAATTTTCACAGTCAATTCTGGATTTTTTCGCAGATTATCACAAGTTTTTAACCATAATTCTGCTTTTTCATAGTTCAATCCACCGTTAGCATCAAGTCGCAGTTTGGCGGAATTTGGTAAGGCTTGCGTTAGTAAATCAAATACTTGCAGTTCTTGACTAATATCATCTACCCCTATTTTCCATTTAAACGTGCGGTATCCCTGCTGCCAAAGAGTTTGCCATTGATGTAAAGCTGCTTCCCCAGATGGAAGTAAGGCACTGTATTGGGCATTGGTGGGAGACAAGGGAGAAAATTCTGGAATTAAGTCCCTAGTCCCCATTTCCTCTAATGCTGACTCAAAGGCGAATTGACAAGCTGGTAAATCGTCGGGAATAGAGAAAATATTTGCTGGTGTGATTTCTTGGGGGAGTTGGTGACAAAAATCTAAAGCTTGTTCTAGAGTTTCCGAACCGAACCAGCTAATGGGGGCGATTTCTCCCCAGGCGACTTTACCAGTGGAATCACGCAACCTGAGAATAATAGCTTCACGAATTTCCCATACACTATGACTAGTAATTAGCGACCGCGTAAATTGCCGTGATATTAGGCGAAAATCAAATTGGTACATAATACGGGTGTAGGGGTGTAGGGGTGTAGGGGGAAGAAAGAGCAGCCAACCTAACCCTTGGGTTAAAAGCCCTGCTCCTTGGAGCAAAGGTGTTTGGCTCTTTTTCAATCCCCCCGTCCAACACCTTCAACCCCTACACCCTTACACCCTTACACCCTTACACCCTTACACCCTTACACCCCTAATGAAACGCCGGCGATCGCAAATCCTACACCAAATAACAAGCAACTCCAAAAATGCACAGCTACAGCAATGAATTTACAATTACTGACTTTTTCGGGCTGGTTGTGATTTTGTTGGACGTGGCGACACAATTTGAAGGCGTAGGGGAGACTTACCCAACTTAACAGTGTCCATACTGGGAAAATGCCCAATACTACACACAGCAAGGTGAGTGGGTAAATGCTAGCTGTTAACCAAGTGAGGACTTTTGCACCTGTGGCTGTACCTAAACGGACAATAGGCGATCGCTTGCCGGCGGCGATGTCATCTTGAACTTGGTGAAAGTGTGAGCAAAATAAAATTAAACTGGTGACAACGCCAACAATTACTGACGCAGCTAAACTGGTGATTGACCAAGTTCTGGTTTGGCTGTAGTATGCGGCGGTAATGCCCAAAGGGCCAAAGGCGAAAAAGCAGAGAATTTCACCTAAACCTTGGTATCCTAGACGGAAGGGAGGCCCTTGGTACATATAGCCCAAGGCGCAGCATAACAGAATAATGCCGATCACCGTCGGGTCTTGTTGCCAGGTAGCGATCGCTAATATCCCCAACAAACCCCCAATCAAACACAAATTCCCTAACCAAAATACTACAGTCTTTTTACCAGTTAGATTCACCAGCGAGTGGTGTTTATTTATATCAATACCTGTTTCTGAATCAAATACATCATTACTGATATTTTCCCACGCCAAAATTAAAATTGCGGCGGCTACAAAAGTAGAAAATACTGCTATATTAAAACTTTTATTTTCCGCAAATGCTACAGATGTGCCAACCCAAATCGGCATAATTGCCACGCTGTACATTGGTGGTTTAATTGCCGCAATCCATAATTTACTCTGGGGACGGGAAATTTGTTTTGTAGTCATCAGTCTAGATTAGTTAAATTACTAAAAATTTACTCATCTTGTGTTCATTCTGCGTGATGCTTAATATACTTTCTATTTAATTAAGCGTATTAGATAAATTATCTACACCCACTCAGCACTTAGCACTATGTTTCATCTACTTAACAAAACTTAGGGGTTAAATCCCCGGCTTCTATCAAGCTGCAAGTGTTGTGGCGGGGTCTAAATCCCCGTTACAACACGTAATTGCGAATTGCGAATTGCGAATTGCGAATTGTTGTAACCTCCCCGTGGCAAATTTTACACTTTTTGTTTGCAGACTAAGACCAAGCATAGCTTGTCATGGTTTATGAACACCATCAACAAAGCACGCCATACTCTGGTGAAATGGTGACTGAATATGCTACCTGTAGAAATACGACCATGTTTAATTACACTTTAGGAAGATAACTTAAAAAAAATTTACTATTTCTAGATTTATGACAGTTTCACCATGTCGTAGTAACTTTGTTGTAGAACAAAAAGACCTCTACCAATTTTTGTTAGCTGTTCAAGAAAACTGCCTCAAAAATAATTGTAGGCAAATTGTGAGCATTTCCCTAGCAATTGACTGGGTTGATCCTCTGATAGTATTGGATAAATTAGCGCAAGCAAATGAAATAAATTTTTACTTTGAGAATAAAAGTAAAGTTGAGGCGATCGCAGCTATCGACGCAGTGACAAAAATCCAAATTAATGGCAAAGACCGCTTTCATCAAGCTGAATATTTCATTAAATCTAATCTAAAAAATATAATTAATTTTGGTGATACTAGTAAAGCTTTTACTGGGGCGCACTTTTTTTGTTATTTCAGCTTTTTTGATCAAACGCACCAAGTTGATTATCCATTCCCTTCAGCTACTGTTTTTTTACCACGTTGGCAAGTAGCTGTCAAAAATGATCAATGTATCTTAGTCATAAATACTATTGTTAATGCTAGTTTTAATATTCCGTTATTTTTACAAACACTTACCAATAAAATAGAAACTCTTAATTCCTTAAAACGTTATTCGCCGAATCCAGATTATTTTCCTGCGATTTTTACGAGAAAATCAATCAAAGATACAGAACATTTTAAGCATTCCGTAATCTCAGTTTTAGAACAAATTCATTCTAATCATCTTAGCAAAATTGTCCTAGCAGATGTTTTAGATGTGAACTCAAATCAGAATTTTAGTTTATTTCACTCATTAAATAACCTGCGTAAAACTCATCCAAATTGTTATATCTTCTCTACAAGTAATAGCAAGGGACAAAGTTTTATTGGTGCGAGTCCAGAAAGGTTAATTAGTATCCATAATCAACAATTAATTACTGATGCTTTAGCCGGCTCTGCACCCAGAGGTAAAACCCCTGCGGAAGATGCAGCCAATGCGAATCGTTTACTCAACAGCGAAAAGGAAAGACATGAACATTTATTAGTCATGAATTTCATTACACAACGCCTCACCCAACTAGGTTTATTACCCCAAATATTAGCCCCGCGTCTGCGACAATTATCTAATATTCAGCACCTATGGACACCAATTAGTGCGATCGTTCCGGCTAACGTCCATCCATTACAAATTGTTGCCCAATTACACCCCACACCAGCCGTAGCCGGTGCAGCCAGAGATATAGCCTGTACTGAAATTCGCCGTTATGAAAACTTTGAGAGGGGTTTATATGCTGCGCCTTTGGGTTGGGTAGACTCTCAAGGGAACTGTGAATTTATTGTGGGGATTCGTTCCGCATTAATTAATGGCGATCGCGCTAGACTTTATGCAGGTGCAGGTATTGTCGCCGGTTCTGATCCTGATCGAGAATTTGCCGAAATTCAACTCAAACTTCAAGCATTGCTAAAAGCATTAGTTTAAATACATTCTACTATGCCTGCTAAAGATAGATATCATGATGCTGTTAGAAAATCTCTAGAAAAAGATAACTGGCAAATCACCAATGATCCATTTATTTTAAGATGGGGTGCAAGAGATTTATATGTTGATTTAGGGGCAGAAAAGCTAATAGCAGCAGAAAAAAGCGGAGAAAAAATTGCAGTAGAAATTAAAAGCTTTATTGGTGCGTCTCCGGTAGCTGACCTAGAAAACGCTTTGGGGCAGTATATTTTATACTACGATATTCTTAGTCGTTTAGAGCCAGAGCGTTGTTTGTATCTTGCTATTCGCCAAGAAACATACTCAGAGTTGTTCCAAGAACCAATAGGTAAAATATTGATCGAGAATCAACGGCTTTGTTTACTCATATTTGATTCCGAACTGGAGGTAATTACTAAATGGATACCTTAGAAAAATATCGCCGAATTATCCGAACAATATTAACCGAATACTCTCAACTTCCCTACGCTTACGGAGAATTAGAAAGACAGCTAATTATTGATGAAAGTGCCAACCATTATTTACTACTCACACTTGGTTGGGAAAATAAACAACGTGTACATGGCTGTCTTGTTCACATTGATATTATCAATGATAAAGTTTGGATTCAAAGAGACGGCACTGAAAGCGGAATTGCGAATGAACTTGTCAGTGCCGGTATTCCTAAAGATAAAATTGTTCTAGCTTTCCAACCAGTTAATGTGAGACAGTATACCGAATTTGCAATTGCTTAGATTCCCTCTAAATCCCGATGAGTAAAAGCTTTAGCATTTGCCCCCGTGTAGGTAGCAACAATATGTCCATCACCGGTCACTTGATATTTATATGTGATTAATCCTTCTAAACCGACAGGGCCACGGGGAGGCATTTGTTGGGTACTAATCCCGACTTCTGCGCCAAAACCGTAGCGGAAACCATCCGCAAAGCGGGTAGAACAGTTGTGAAAAACTCCGGCGGAATTGACTAAGCCAAAAAATGTTTCTACTGTTGCTAAATCTTCTGTGATAATGGCATCTGTATGACGAGAACCATATTCGTTAATGTGAGCGATCGCAGTTTCTAATGAGTCTACAATTTTTACTGCCAAAATCAAATCACTATACTCTGTTTCCCAATCTGCATCAATGGCAGGCGCAATATTAGGTAATATTTTTAAAGTACCTTCATCACCTCGTAATTCTACATCAACTGCTTGTAAAGCTGCGGCGACTTGGGGCAGAAATTCCGGTGCGATCGCTTGATGTACTAACATAGTTTCAATGGCATTACAAGCAGCAGCATATTGGATTTTGGCATCAACAGCAATCTGCACAGCTTTATCAATATCAGCCGCTTTATCTACATACAGATGACAGATTCCATCAGCGTGACCAAGTACAGGAATGCGCGTATTTTCTTGCACAAACCTGACAAAAGAATTAGAACCTCTAGGAATAATTAAATCTACATATTTATCTAACTTTAAAAGTTCTAAAGTTTCTTCTCTAGTTGTGAGTAATTGCACCACATCAGGACTAACATCTGTTTGTGATAAACCTTGTTTAATCGCCTTGACTATCGCCTCACAAGAACGTACAGCTTCTTTACCACATTTGAGAATGACACCATTACCCGACTTAATCGCCAAAGAGACAATTTGAATCGCCGCTTCTGGACGTGCTTCAAAAATAATCCCCAACACACCCAAGGGACAAGTTACCCGTTTGAGAACCAAGCCAGTATCGAGTTCTCGGTTAATCTGCACCTGTCCCACAGGATCAGCTAGCTTACCAACATCCCGCACCCCAGCGATCGCATCTCTTAACTTATGTTCATCCAACTGCAACCTTTTATAAAGCGGTTTAGCGATACCCGCAGCCGTCGCCGCTTCACAATCAGCAATATTTGCAGACACAATCTCATCTTTTGCCGATTCTAACGCTTGGGCAATGGAGGCGATCGCTTGATTTTTCGCCTCAGTTGAGAGAATAGCCAGATGACTCGCAGCTTGGCGGGTTTGTTGGGCGATCGTATTCAGGGAAGAAGCAACTTGCAGAGTAGTCATGATTAATCAGAACTGTTATTGATGGCGAAAAACTTTAGCCTTTCCCCATCCTATAGCGTTTTTTCATCACATGACCTTTTTTGAATTCAAAATGCAAAATTCAAAATGAAGAGAAGAATGGAAATAATTAAAAAAGGGTGAACGAGCTTCAAATTACGAATTACGAATTACGAATTACGAATTACGAATTACTTTTTGTTGTACATGATATTTATGTCCCGCCATCGCCAAAGCTATAAAACCCCAAAGCACCATACCAGGCATTCCCAACATCCCACTATTGCCTAATAAGGTTGATAACATACCCAGGCTAATAGCTCTAGATGCAGCCATGAAAGTATCAAAACGGTATTCAGAATATTGAAACGATTTTGCAAACGCCATAAATATTCCGACTAAATAAAATACACCTCCAAACCAACCTAATGTAAAGAACATATCTAGAATGCCACTGTCAATTACAATCGGTTCTAAGATCCCTTTTTTATTAACAATAAAAGTATTACCTACACCATTACCTAAACCATTAGTTAAAGCACTATTAAGACCGTCTTCATATATTTTTTGTCTTACCTTAGCACTATCATCTTTATCCAACTGAGAAAACGTTTCAAACCGATCAGAGATGGTTTCAGAGAATTGTTCTATTTGCGTTAGTGGAATTACACAAAGTGCCATGAGCAAAATAGTTATAAAAAGGCGCATTTGCAGGTGTGCCTTTAATGAAGTGATAAAAGTAATAAATGCTATAAACCATCCGCCCCATAATGTACGGACTGTTGTGAGCAAGAAAGCCAAGTAAGCGATCGCAGAAGCAGGAATACGGATAAATGTTTTATTACTAAATAATAATAGTGACCCGGCCATCATCATAGCTGCATAGGGTGCAGGGGAAGCCATTGTACTCCAGATGCGTAGTTTCAACGGTTCAGGATCACCCATGCTAGTCAATTTTGTATTTACTAGCCAGAATACATCCCATTCAGGAGCAACTAAAAACTGGTAAATTCCATAGATTCCTGTTACTAACACACCCCAAAGGAAAGTACGCTCAATGGTACGACGGTACAGGGGATAATCTCGCCAGTGGATAAATAGGTAGAAACCAAATGTAATAGGCGTTAACCAGTCTAGAAGTCCCCGTGCCGCAGTGAAGGGTGTTGTTTTAATTATGCCTACGAGAAAGCCATAAAACACACCTAGAAAGGCTAAAACAAATGGTAAACTACCTTGGCGCAATGACTTCGGTAGTTCTTTTAAAAAAGTATGTAATGTTAATAATGTCACCAAGTATTGCGACACCAGCATAAAACGCGTAGGGTCCCAACCACTCTTATAATCAACTAAACGAGTCACAAACGGCGTTACAAACCAAATCCACCAGGTAAAACCCGTGTAGAGTAAGGGGTATCGCACATATAGAAAAATACCAATAGCGAAGGAAATAATCACATAAGCTGTCCGCAGAATGCCAGCCGCACCGCCGAAAATGCACACTGCGGAAAACAGCACGAGGAATAGTATAGCCGCCCAAGCTAACGGCGGTTGCTTTCCGAAACTCAAGTTTTGTTTCGGTGGACTATTGGGAAGCGTATGTATCTGAACCACTGAAAACCTCCAAATAATTCGTAATTCGTAATTCGTAATTCGTAATTGAATATTAGTTACTGTCTCCCTTGCCCTCTACCGTCTGTCTTCTCACCCTTGCCAGGTCTGCCAACCTTGCCAACGACCGCGCCAAGAAGCTAGTAATTTTTGTCCTGCTAACAGGCCTTCACTGGGAAGAAAGCGTAACCATTGAATAAAACCCATAGCATCCCTTGTGCCTACGAATGTTGCCCAGAACAAAAATACTAATTTTTGAGAGGGTGATAAGTGTTCTAGTAATGCTAAAGTTTCGTTGTGTACGGCATTAACTACAGCAATGGGATTGAATTGATGGCGTTGATCCTCATCAAATCGTTGCGCTGGAAAATGATTGACTCCCACCTGGGGATCGTAGATGAGTTTCCAACCAGCCCGCTTGAGGGAGAGACAAAAAGCTACCTCGAAGTGAACCTGTGCGCCTGTACCCAGCATCCGCCGATCAAAATGCAGTTTTTGAATAGCGGCACGGCGAAAGCTCATGTTGACTCCCTTAAGAACATCCACCTCACGGGGCGCACCTACACCTATATGATGATTACCAATGATGCGCCCAAACCAATGCACTTGACCAACGACTGGACAGACTCCATCTTCTAAGCGTTTGCCATGATATACCCAATCGCGTCCACCCACTCCAGCGATGCGATCGTCTGCGAGAAAATGGGATTCAATATGTGCTAGCCAGTTAGTGTGGGGAGCAGCATCATCATCAGTAAAGGCAATAATGTCTCCTTGGGCAACATCCAAACCAGCATTCATCGCTGCTACTACGCCGGGAATGCTGACTGTGGTAGCGCGTAATGGCAAAAGCTCAGGATCGAAGGTAGTGAGAAACTGCCAAGTTTCATAGTCAGAATCACGGACTACTATTACTACCTCGTCAACTGGTCGTGCTTGCTTTTGTAGGGCGGCAAAACAACGTGCTAGGTCTTGAGTACGGCGGTAAGTGGGAACGATTACTGTGATTTTCATCACTTTTTTAACTCCTCGAATAAATCCACATAGCACTGAGCCATTCTTGTCCAACTATGTTGTGTGGCGATCGCTCTAGCCGATTGACCCATTGTTTGTCTTAAATTGCGATCACTCGTCAAAGAAAACATGGCTTTAGCTAAACCTTCCACATCATCTGAGTCTGCCAAAACTATCCCAGCTTCAGGTTTAACTAAATCGGCTGCACCTGTACTACTAGCGGTAATCACAGGTAAACCAGAAGCCATTGCTTCAATTACTACTAAGCCAAAAGGCTCATACCGAGAAGGAAAAACTACAAAATCTACTGCTTTCATCAAGTCGGGAACATCACGGCGCAGTCCTAGAAAATGCACTCGCTCTTTTAATCCCAAAGATTCAGCTAACTGAAGATATGGGCTACCTTCCGTAATTCCAGCTACAGCTAGATGTAAATCAGGAACTTGTACTAAGGCTTTGAGGACTGTATCTAAATTCTTACGAGAGAGTCGAATATCCCCTGCAAACAGTGCTAGGGGGACTCCTTCAGGTAAATACCATTGCAGGCGATCGCTATTTCCTGGTGAAAATTCCTGCAAATCCACACCATTAACAATCACCTGGATACTCTGCGGTGATACGCCAATAGCTTGCAAATCCTTTGCCACTTTATTAGAAACCGCCACCACAACCCGCGCCTGACGAAAAGCCTGTTTTTCCCAGTGTGCGTTTAAAGCTGTGTACAACCACTGGTAAAAGTTATATAAAACTCGGCGTGACTTCGGTGCAGCCTTCCCAGAGGAGAATTTTAACCAAGAACTATGGACAAAATGCGCTGCATTTACATCACCAGGAGCATGGGTAATTGCACCATTAATTTTGACTAAATCAATCTCAGCGCGATGTTTACGCAACCAATTTGTACTAAAAATAGCAAAAATGATATTGCGGAGTAATTCCGTTGGCCATCCTTTCACCGGAATAGCAACCCAATTAACTTGGTCACTCTGCTCTAGTTCTAAAGCTACCTGACTGGCTAATAAAGTAACGTGATGACCGCGACGAATTGCTTCTAAAGCTATCTCATAGTTGACCCGTCCCTGACCATCACCTTTAATTACATTGTGCGTAACAATACATAGTTTCACAATTAAATATCCTGTTATAAAAGGATTGGGGACTGGGGAACTCGGGGCCCCCTCTGGGGATAAGGGGCAATGGGGATTGGGGTAAAATATCCTCTGCCCCCTGCTCCCTGCTCCCTTGCCCCATCTTCATCCCCACTTCAATTGAGACGACTGCCATAACCTTTGAACATGAGAACGACGGATAATTTCTGGCCAGGCTTGTAGTGAGCTACGTCTCCATAGATATACGGTCATATGCAGGAAATATACAAAACAAAAAACCGCTAACTTTAACACATTAGGAAATAAATTTTTATAGCGTTTAATGCCAACGTAGAGCCTAGCGGCTTCTATAGAAATTTCGTAGTAAGTTAAAGTACCAATGTCTGACACCATCAAAGAGCTTTTACCGTTGTCCCCAGTATTCAGCACTCGTAATTCTGGGCAGTGTAAAATCTTGTATTCCCGCTTCAAAGCTCGTAAACATAATTCTGCATCTTCGTAGCCAAAAAAGATATTTTCATCCCACTGTTCTTGGTCAAAAAACTGACGGGGGAAAATAGTGGCATGAATTGCTACAGTTTCGGGAATGTCACTAGCACAGAAATAGCCTCGAAAAGACAACTTGCCAGAAGCCATCACACATCCTTCAGGACTGTGACTAATGCCCGACAGAATGGTAAAATTTCTCTGTTCTGGAGATATTTCTGTGTATTGCGCGATCGCACGCGTAATAAAGTCTGGCTCTACACAAATATCATCATCAATAAAAGCTACAAAGTCAGTTTCAGAGCTAAGGATGGCATTTACAGCATTGTTACGGTTAGCACAAACACCAATTCGAGGGCCGGTCAGATAGGTGATGTGAGGATATTGTTGCACAATCTGATAATTGCGCTCTTGTACTTCTAGATCAGGTGAATCATCTGATACAACTACTGAATGAGGCTTAGTATCAGAATCCCATAGCGATCGCAGGCAATTTTCCAAGTATTGAGGGCGATTTCTCGTTGTGATGCAAACAGATACTCGCATTGTTTAGTGACCTTTGTGACTAAGTTAAATGAGAACTATTACGTAAGTCTTATAAGTGTTTCTCTAAGACGATTTCAGATAGCTGAAAGCTTTAGAAGTAGCTTTGGTTTTATGTTTTTGAGTACCAGTTAATCTTTTTAATAGCGATCGCGTCCCATCCCAGAGGATGATTCTAAACGCCGCTCTCATCACGGGAAAGGAAAAACTATACTTGAGTGCTGTTTGAATTTGCGCGATCGCTTCAGACATTTCATCTTGAGCTAACAACGCTTTCGCTAAATCTAAAGATAAAAATGCACAATTGAGCTTGGCTTTTTTGTGAGTTTTGCCATTGATAGCGTTGGGTAGATAAGATGTAAAAATCGTCTCTACAGTATCAAAAGTTTCTTGAATGAAGCGTTTACTTTTAGCATTAACTCGCGTAGCAGACAAAAAGTGTCTACGCCACATAGCTAAAGGTTGAACTTCAAACCACATCGGGTAGTTATGAAAAATTCTCACCCACATCTCCCAATCACCACTCAAGCCACAGCGTTTGTCAAATCCCCCCAAATGTTCATACACTTCACGGCGGACTACTGCAACTGATGGGACTGAAATACAGCAAAGCTCGGCAATTCGCTCCACCCAGTGACTAGGTAGCACACCACTTTCTGGCAATTCTAAAGTAGAGAATCCTTGCCAATTGCTATGCTCATCAATATAGATACTGCGACAAAAAGCAGCACCAATTTGTGGATTTTCGCTAAAAACTCCTTCCAGCTTTTGATAAAATCCATCACATACACAATCATCACTATGGAGAAGATGAATTAAATGACCGCGTGCTAATTCAAAGCAGGTATGAGAGTTGTTAATCAGACCCACATTTTGTGGTTGTTGATAAAACTCAACACGACCCTTACCCAGTTCTGCAACAACTGCGGCTGGATCATCTTCTGTGGAGCAATTATCAATCACTGTAATTTGCATAACGTCGGGGCCTGGATCTTGAGCCAAAACGCTAGCTAAAGTTTCACGCAGATATTCTGCACAATTGTAAGTAGGAATCATCACAGACCAAAGTGGGCGTGCAACTTCTTCTGCAAGTGGTGCGATCGTTGGACGATAAGGATTTGCTTGGCTCATAATCTTGATCACTAATAATCACATTTACTACTAAATTGTTGTGCTTTCCGTATGAACAGTTGGACGAGCCAAAAACTTTGCACTTTTAAATAAAAACCGAGCTAGGTAATATATTCGCTCTTGTGCAGTGTAAAAAGGCCATCCTAAAATCAACCGTGAGATTGCCCATACCTCGTTAATATCCCATTTGGATTGCTGATAATACTTTGTGCGCCGATACTGGAGGTTGCGAGATAAATCAACTCTTTCGGGATAACCAATACGTACTAAAAAGTCGTTAATATATTGGTTGGTCATCTCAATCCCTACCTGGGATTTAGCTTCTTGTTCATTAGTTACAGCACCTTTGGTGATGTGATTGTTTGCACCATGTATGCGATAACTCCCTAAATTTTCATGTAATGTTTTAATCTTGCCTAAGAAAGCTGTGCAGTAAATAATGCAACCATCTGCCCAAATCCGCCATTTAACAGGGTCGATAGGAAAAACTTTTTGTAATGCTTCACGGCGATAGGCTAGTCCAGATGTAGGAGGAAAACACCAAGCATTTCCTGTACTTAATATGACTGAGGCTAAATCCTCACTCAGTTTTGCCCCTTGGGTAGAAGCATTGTTGATTGTATTGTCATCGCCATCAATGATATCCAAATGGTGCATCACACCAACTACATCTGATGTATTAAACACCTCAACAATACGTTGAATTTTATGAGGTTGCCAAACATCATCGGCATCTAAAAAAGCAATAATCTCTCCACTAGCAGCCTCAAACCCAGCATTAAAAGCACCTCCTTGTCCTTGATTTGCTTGGAAGATAGCTTTGATTTTATCTGGAGCTTGTGCTTGAATTTGGGTGATGACATCACGACTATCGTCTGAAGAACCATCATCTACTATTACTAGCTCAATGTCTGAATAGGTTTGAGATAGAACAGAGTTAATTGCTCTAGAGAGATAGCGAGCGTAGTTATAGTTAGAAATAATAACAGAGACTTTCATAATAATTTCTTACGAGAGATGTAATAGCTGAATAACTTCTGAAAAACAGTGCTGAGTAGTAAGTTTTGTCAGGTGGCAATGCTGAAAATTAGCTAAAGCCCTTACTTCTACTTCGTTGTTATTGCCACCTGACGATTATTAAGAATGGTGCAAAATATCAGCCACCAACTAGCAAAAAATGAAAAAAACACTCTTTCCCTGTCACCTGTCACCTGTCACCTATCACCTGTATTTCTTAACAGATGAACCAAACAAATTAAGTCTGTAGTACATAAGCCCTCAATGATTCCCAGAATCTTCCAAGTCCTAGAGCAAATATCAATTTCCTAATTAAGACTTTCAGTTGCCAAGAGTAATATTGCAGAAACCATTTGCTAAACCAGACAATACTTTCTGTAGTTTGAAACCATCCACTGGCTTGGAGATGGTCAATCCACTGCAACTGTGCTGGATGCTCACACCCTATCTTCCAAGGTTTAGCTACACCAGCAAAATGGACAATATCAGGTTTGTGAATAAGTTCATCTTTGATATGACGAATTTCTTCCTTAAAGGGTGAGTCTTTCCAGCTTTCATAACACAGAATATGTGATATTACATTCCATTTCGGATGAAGCTTTCCCCATTTATTAGCAAGAACGGCGTTTAGTCCCTCTTGATCTCCCATCCTCACATATTCTGAATTTTCGCTGAAGTAGTGCCATACTTTCTGGCTAATCTCTTCCTCTCTCCATTTTGGTAAATTTATTACCAAAACTCCAGCGTTGAAATAAGGTGTATCAGGCGTTAGCCCTAATTCTTTGTAATTAATAATGCCTAAGCTTGAAGATACACATGGAATCACAAGATCAGTACAAGCAAGTAAAGCATATTTAGCGATTTCCTCGTTCCACAAATTTTTTAAGTTTCCCTTGACCAATAAATCACTATCTAAGTAAATAGCCTTGTTAAACTGCTCTGGGAGGATATCAGGGATGAGTAATCTCAGATAGGTAGCTACTGATACCCAATCAGGTGTTTTGATATGACTCAGTGATGTCAAATTACTAGGAGGAATCCATTTGAGGTGTAAATCAATGTGTTCAACGTTAAGCACTCGCTGAATACGTTGCTTGCTCTGATCAGTAATACCGCCGTCAATGATGTAAAGGTAGAGTGTACAACCCTTTTCTAGATTTACCAGTGCGGAGTAGAGTGTTACAGCCAAGGGCATAGCATAATTGTCATCGGCCCCACACACTACAACTAAGGGACTGTGATCTAATTCAGGAGTTATAAAAGTCATTCGGTTATTTATGGTATTTACTTGAGAGGGACATTTCAGAAAAAATCTAGTTGATCATGGTTCATAATTACCCTAAATGACCTGATTCATGTTGCATTTGGTGATATTTCCAGAGTTTGCCTTTGAGTTCCAATAGTTCTTGATAGCCACCTTGTTCGATGATGCGTCCTTGTTCTAGGACTACGACTTTATCGGCTTTGGCAATGGTAGATAATCTGTGAGCGATCGCAATTACTGTTTTACCAACAGATAGCTTTTCTAAAGACTCTTGAATTAAGCGTTCAGAAACAGAATCTAAGGCACTTGTTGCTTCATCTAGAATCAAGATTTCTGGGTTACGTAATAAAGCTCGTGCAATTGCTAATCTTTGTCTTTGTCCTCCAGATAAGCGTACACCTCTATCTCCTAATTGGGTGTCAAATCCTTCGGGCATTTCTAAAATAAATTCCAAGGCATTAGCTAGGTTTGCTGCTTCTTTAATTTGCTCTGGAGTAGCTTCTGGTGAACCATAGCTGATATTATTCCAAACAGAATTGTTGAAAATAAACGTGTCTTGACTGACAACGGCTATTTTGCGCCGGAGGGAATTAATATCAAATTTCTTGATATCAATATCATCTAAATAAATATAGCCTTCAGTCGCATCATGAAAGCGAGGAATTAAATCAGCTAGTGTTGTTTTACCTGCACCAGATGAACCAACCAAAGCTGTAGTTTTACCCTTTTCGATACTTAGAGTAACGTTATGCAAGATGAAATTATCAGCCGTGTAACCAAAATCTACAGATACTAAATCTATTGATCGCTTTAAGGTATTAAACTTGATTTTGCCATTTTTGAAATAAGGCTTATCATCAGTTCTCAACAGATTTTGAATAGTATCAGCAGAACCTTGTAAGCTGCTTAAAAATGCTCTTGTACCATTAATATCTTGAATAAAGGGGACAAGGCGAAACAATACAAAGAAAAAGGTTAACAGAGATGAAACTTGCAGCTTACCTTGAGTAACAAACATAGTAAAAGCGAGGAGAATCATCACAACTAAAACAGTAGTGGCTATAGCTTCTGCTATTGGTCTAACCAGTGTCCAGGTGACGATAACTTTAGTGGCAGAACTGAGGACTTGGTTGCTAGCTTTGTTGTAGCGATCGCGCTCAAAATCTTGTGTACCAAAGGCATGGACTGTACGAATACCATTAATAAACTCTACGGCTGCGGATGTAAAATTACCATTAGCTACCGACAATCCAAAACTACTTTCTCTAACTCTGGCATTCAAATTAGATAAGCCAACTGCTAACAATGAAAATAAGAAAGTCGAAAGTATTGTTAACTGCCAGGACATGACAAACATTGAGATTAAATAAACAATGACTGTCAAACCCCTAGTGAATAAAAATGCTGAACCGCCAAAAGCTTGCTTGACTCTTTCGATTTCTGTGGTAATGGTGTTAACTAGTTCACCAGAGCGAGTTTTAGCAAAGTAACTCAACTGCATAGCTTGCAGTTGCTCAAAAATACTCTTTCGCAGGCGATCGCCAAGATGTAATTGTGCTAATTCTGTATATACTTGGCTAAAATAATTAAACCCTGCTCGTAACCAAGTGCTGAATAAAATTAGAAAGGAAACCCGATATAAGCGGTTAATTTGCGCTTCTTTAGCACCCAAAACTAAAATATCAAACCATTCTATACCAGTCTTGACCGGTGGAGCATCAGGACTAGTTAAACTTTGCAAAAATGAAAGTAAAAATCCGATGCTTACACCTTCAAATGCTGCCGCTAGTACAGAAAATATCACGGCTAAAATTGCTATTTTGGGAAACTTTTTTAATTCCTGCAAAATCAAATAATTATCTTTCCACAAGCTAGTAGCTTTAAATACATTTCGCAGTGCTTTAGGTATTTTCAAAATCATGAGTATTTTCTAAAAATAATTTTGCCATATAGCGTTTCCTAGTCTGCTGAGATCCAAATTTATCTGCTTTCATCGAACTGATATAGGAAACGCTATATATAGAGTTCACTGTATCCTGGCTGTACTAATACAGCACGGCGGAAATAAAGATACCATTCTCAATCGTTCAAAGCCCTAAAATACAGGATTTTTGACTTTTGATTTTTGACTTCCTCATAGCGGTGCTAGTTAACTAATTTCTGCCGTAATTAATTGCAACAGTAAGATTTACCAATTACTAGTCGTATTCTCAAGAAAACTTGTATATTTAAAGATGCGGTAAAGCATCGAACCATAAAACCAATTCGCAATTCGCAATGGGCTAACGCCCCGCTCCGCTAACGCAATTCGTAATGGACTAAACCCGGATTTCTCACTAATTCTTGCAACCTCAGTCCAGAGTCCGTAGGGACTGGTTAAACGAAATCTTCGTGAATAATTCGAGTATATCTGTGAACCCGCCCCTACTGTTCGTGATAAATGCAGGTAAAGTCCTTACTACTAACTGGATGACCCTTTTTGAATTTTTAATTTTGAATTGGAGCGAAGCGACTTGACTTGGTAATTACTGTCAGAGTGATAGCCTCTTCTAAAGTCCAACAACGAGTTCCAATCAAACTCATTTCACCACGCAATACATTCCATAATTTTGGTAGATGTTCTAAACCCGATTTACGCAGCCAACGCCCTAAAGCTTTGTTATTTTGCTGATTCAAAGTAGAGAATTTGATAGCTCGAAACAGTTTACCTTTTTCTCCCACACGCCACTCACGAGTAAATATTGACTTTGGTGAATAAACCTGCATAACCATGATTAATACTGCCATGATTGGAATCAACAACAGCAGCAATACGCCAGCAATCACCCTGTCTATTAATTGCAACCACATTGCACCTTCGTTACCTCGTTTGAATAATTTAGAGCCAGAGGGGATGCGGAGAAATATGGGTTTATCAGCTTGTTCACAAGCCTCAGCCCAGAAACTTAACACAGTTTTACCCAGCTTGGCATCTATACTTACCAAATCGGTTGGTGAATGTTTTAAGCATTCTATTAACAATTGCTGATTATCTATAAAGGGCAAATATGGCTGGGGAAATTTGCTGAAAGACTTCACCAACAGTTGACCTCGCCGCCATTGAAGCGTGTATTGTGAAGAACGAGGCTCTTGTTGTTGTTGGGTTACAGGATAGAAATGATCAAAAGTTGGAACTATTGTACTTGTCATATGTCTTTGGATTTATACAAAGTAAATCACTGAGCTAATATCAAAGGCTGTCAATGCCAAAGACTTCGATGGTAATTTGGTGTTTTGCTCAAAACGGTAGATACTTGCGTGTAAAAATATCTTGGATTAACTTAGATAAGCAGCAAATATCTAACTTTAGTAGTTATGCTGATTTTGAGACTTTAAAAAACCTAGATACAAAGTAGATAGGTAGTAGTAAACATAATTAGCGAATTGCTTGGTAGATTTAGTTATGTCTAATACAGATTAGGGATGTTGAAGAGATGTAGAGGTAATTTACCTCATTAATACCTGAATAACTTAGTAATTATGTTTTCTGACGGTGATCTATCTACTTGCTTTAATAAATCTAAGAAATCTAGTCTAATATTGCCTTTGAGCCACCTAATATCAATTTCAATCTCTAGGATATAAGACTCTGTAGAAATGACTATATCTCTAGACCAATTCTTTATTTACTCTTTAAATAGATAGTATTTTTTGAGATAAATATAAAGCTGTTATAAATATACTTAATTATTTGGCAACAATATTTGGCTAAATTATTACACTAAAATAGTTTAATTATGACAAATAAATTTTTCAATTTATAGAGCAATTTTTAACTTAAAATCAAGTAAATAATACAACTATAATTTTGTAAGTTTTATTATATAGGGCTAATACCCAACAAAAAAAATGTGCGATCGCCTGTTAATTGTTGCGATCGCACAATCAAAACTATAAATGGGCATCATCAGTTACCAGTCACTGATAACTGTTAACTGTTAACTGATTTAACTCCCCTACTTCTCCACCGCTTGTTGCAGCGCAAATCGATATTCCTTAGCGTACTGCACATATGTACTACCAGAGTTAGCTACCCCGTTAGCGACAATCCCAATAAGGTTTAACCTACTCAACATAGCTGTAGCTTCAGCAATTTGGGTGCGCGTAACCTTACCCATACTGGCTACCAACACCACACTCCGACAAGAAGAAGCAGTGAGCATAGCATCAACTAAACCCAGAACAGGTGACCCATCGATAATTACCAAATCATAGTTCTCCTCAAATGCGTTCATCAATTCCATCATCCGGGGCGAACTCAAAAGATTTGCAGGGTCAACAGGTTTAGGGCCAGCAGTCAAAATATCGATATAGGTTGAGCCAAGAGAATGAGTTCCAATCTGATGAGGTAAGGTGATTTCACTAGCCAATAGCGTAGAAAGTCCTTGTTCATTGGGCAGATTTAGCTGTTCATGCAAACTAGGATGGCGTAAGTTAGCATCAATTAGCAGTACCCGTTTGTGTAACCGAGCCGCACTCATCGCTAAACCCAAAGCGAAACCTGATTTACCCTCATCCATCATAGGGGAGGAAATCATCAAAGACTTTAAGGTAGTGACAGAATTCAAAAGTTCGATATTTTTGTAAATTAAATCCAATGATTCCCAACGAGGAGGAGATTGTAAAACCTCAACTGTCCAAGGTGCAGGTATTTCTGGCTTACCAAAAGGTAATTTAATGATAGATTCTCTGGTTCTAGCAGGGGGCAGTTTAGGCGTAGTTCCCAACAAAGGCAAAGCAGCCTGTTTCTCTAACTCAGCTGTGGTGCGAACAGAATCATCAGATGCTTCTCGAATAAAGGCAGCGATACCTCCTAACATTAGTCCAACTACTGCACCTAGCAAGAGATTTTGCTTGAGGTTTGGCCCCAACTTCATACCTATTTGGGGTTCTTCTACAACTTCCCAGTTAAAACCACCCTTGGCTAGTTCTTGGCGTAATTGTTGTTCTGCCCGCAACAACTGTTCTAACCTTTCGCGGCTAAATTGTAACTGTGGTTTAATCCGATTGTAATAAGCCAATAGAGGCGGGAAACGTCTAATTTCCAGACGTATCTGATTTTCTTTCTGTGCCAAAGTTTGGTCACGGGCAGTTAAAGAAACTATAGTTGTCTGGGTATCTACTAGTTGACTAGCAAGATTCAGGTCAATGTCACCAAACTGTCCCTGTTCTAGAAGCGGTTCTCCAGAACTAAAAGCACTAGCAGACCTAACACCTAATGTTCTGCCTACTTCCTGTTGCAATAATTCTTTTTGGCTTTGCAGCTGTTCTTTCAGCTTCTGCACGCTGGGAGTCTCATCTGTGAAACGTAAGCGTTCTTGAGCCAACAACAGTTCAGTTTTTTGAATTTCGTTGAGTAAGCCTTGGTAGCGAGTAGACTGACTCAGACGAGAAGCTACTAAAGCATTTCTAGGAGAACGATTAAGTTGTTCTTCCAGAGATTTTTGCTTGGCTACAGCTTCTTGATACTGAGAACGAGTAGTACGGCGTTCTTGCTCAATATTGTTTAAACTATCTTCTAGAGCTTTTGCCTGTGCTTCTGGGTCAATTAAGTTCTGATTTCTGCGAAATCTTTGTAAGTTAGATTCAGCTGCATTAACTTCTTCGCTAGCTTTACTCAACTGTTCTCTAACAACTTGCAGACCTTTTTTGAGGCGAAAATTCTGCTGATCCTTATTATATTCCACATATACTTGACGAATAGCAGTTAATACTTTTTGAGTCTTTTCTGAGTCTTCATCTGTATAGTCTACTTGGAAAATTTTTGTAGCCACATTATCGTCTTTAGCTCTGATTTGCTCTAAGGCTAAAGCATTTTTAATCTCAGCAACAGTAATATCTGGATATTCAGATTTTAGTTTATCAACTGCCTTTTGAATCAACCCTGAACTTTGCATCAGGTTAAGTTGAGTGGCAGTATCTATCTGCACATCAGGTTCGAGAAATAGATTGTCGGCTCTAGTTCCATCTTTCTTACCTTGATAGTTTGGTTCTACCAATAGCTGCATACTACTTCTGTAAGTTGGTTTGGTTCTAGAAGTGATGACAGCCGCTAGAGCGATGGTAGTGATAAATGCTCCTAAAAACCAAGGAAATCTGCGAATAAATACAGCAAGAATTTGTCCATAACTTGGTTCTGTATCATTAGAGGAATTAACGATATTGGTACTGAGACTAGTTTGAACCACGTTTACTATCCTTATCTGTGAACTTGGAGGTGAATAGGGAATAGGGGAAGAATGTTGAATGTTGAATGTTGACTGTTAACTGCTGACTGTTAAGGCTTGGGTAATAATTCGTTCAACTTTGCTAAAGAAAACTTGTTCAGAAAAATTATTCACGGCATGATTACGAATATTTTCATAATTCCAGGAGATTCCTCCGGACTCTAGTAATGCTGTTTGTAATGATTCGGGAGTTTGTCTTTTAAAGAAGACTCCAGTTTCTCCATGTATTTGTGTGTCTAATACACCACCTGCACCATAAGCAATGACTGGTGTACCACTAGCGTTAGACTCTACTGGTACTAAACCATAATCTTCTAAGGCGGCAACTATGACAGATTTTGCTCTAGAAAATAAGTCTTTACGTTGGCTATCACTCACATGGCCTAAGAATTTAATGTTATCCAATGCTTTAGCTTCTAATCGTTCTCTTTCTGGCCCATCACCTGAGATTAATAGCGGCCATCCTAACCAGTTAAATGCCTCAACTATAACATCGAGTCGCTTATAACTAATCATTCGTGCTGATGCTAAATAGTATTCATCTTTGTTATCAGAAAAAACAAAGTTACTCGTATCAATGGGATAGTTAACCATCATTGCTGGTTTACCATAAATCTTTTCAATCCGGCGAGCAACAGTGCTGGAATTGGCAATGTAAATATCAGGTTCTTGAGCATATTTCAGGTCTACATCTCTCATTAATTGGAATACTTTTGTAATTAATGGAGCAAAATAGCGATAATCACTATACTCTCGTAAATAAGTTTCTGTATCCCATAAAAAGCGGGTGACATTATGGCAAAAGCAAACGTGTTTTGCATCTTGCCTTTTTCTCACTGCTTTAGCGAAGCTGGTACTACTACTAATAATTAAATCGTAGGCTTGTAAATCTAACGACCGAAAGGCAGGAAAATATAAGGGGGCTATTAAGCGAAAATATTTGGTTGCACCAGGAATTTTTTGTAAGAAAGTTGTATTAACTATGCGATCGCCAACGTCAATAGTTTTTTGTGGGTCATATAAAGATGTAAAAATATCTGCTTCTGGATAGCGTTTACAAAGCAATTCAAAGACCCGCTCTGCTCCACCACGCTGGGTTAAATAATCATGCACTAGAGCGATTTTCATAGTTTTTCTGAAGTTATTAATTAATCGCCAACAAAATACAATTATTGGCAGTAAAAATGATATAAGATGCCCTGAACCCCCCTTGTACAAAGGGGGGCTATTTTTTGAACTTAATACTGCTAATTAAATCTAGATGCTAGCTAACTGTCGCCAAAACTTTTTCTGGGGCAAAATATTTGTTTTGTTCTGCTCTGAGTTGGTCACACAGTCTGCTTTCTGGTAGTTCTACGTCATCGTAGGTGAGGACTTGATCTCTGGGAATATCTCGTTTGAGACGACATCCTTCTGCTAAACCCATAGGTAGCAGGTTTTGTTGTTGGACGATAGGGGAATTTTCACATTGTCCATAGGTCATATAGTAGCCGATCCCATCTAGAGTTTCCCCGGCTTTTAGGTCAATTTTTGCAGTGGCTACTACGTCCACTATAGGTTCACCTAAAGGAGACATCACAGCATCTTGAAATAGCACTGCACGGGCTACAGATAGGGGGACTTCAAAATGGCAGAGGTGATAGGGGGTATAGAAGCTATAGAGAGGGCCTTCACCTAATTTGTAGAGGTTAAGGTAGTGCTGTTGTTTGGGGTCGTCATGGGTTGCAAAGACGAATACGCCAGGGCCGGGTTTTGCACCGACTACATAATCTACAATGCCACCTAGTTCTTTGAGTTGTTCGACATCGTACATATTGGTCATTTCATCTACATGACCCGTGTAGTCGTAGCCCAACATTCCCCGTTTAGCAACTTTCATTCCTGTGGCGTTAGCAACGATCGCCTGCTCGAATGATATCTTTGAACCATCAGCAAAGCTTGTCACCATGTGGGCTTTTTGTCCCCAACGCTTGGCGAATCCTTCTTGGGTAGTAGGGTTGCGGTAGGGGTCTTGTAAGCCTTTGATGTTACCGCACAATAGGGGAGTCAGACCAATACTTTTAACAAAGCGGTAAAGGTTCATCTCTACCCCTGGTTGGTCGCCATCACAAGCGGAGAGAATCACGCCGGCTTTATCAGCGTAGACTTTGAGAATAGAGCCTACAGTGCCGTCCAGTTCGGCATTCATCATAATAATATGTTTATGATGGGCGATCGCTTCCATGACGATATGTGCGCCAAATTCCACTGCACCAGTCACTTCGATAATGGCATCGATGCCTTCCGCCTGACAGATGAGTTTAGCATCTTCGGTAATAGCATACTGACCTTGAGCGATCGCAGTTTCTAATTCGCCGACACTATTCACAACCTGAATTTCTTCAATCCCAGCTTCTTGATAAGCGCGTTGAGCCTGGTCAATACTCCGGTTGAAAATAGCTACCAACTCCATCCCAGGGACAGAATTAATGATTTGGTTGGCAATTCCCCGACCCATAAAACCAGCACCAATCATCCCCACTCTTACGGGATTACCAGCAGCAGCACGAGCTTGTAGGGCGCGATCGATAATAATCATTTCGTTAATTCCTTTTATTTAATAATTAGAGACAGGAGGCAGAAAAGACGAAGAAGTGTTTTCTTTCAATGCCCAATGCCCATTCCTAACAAACTACTTCCACTGGCTCAGGGCTACCAATGGGGATATTTTCTAATAATGGCCAGTTAGCGTCTTTGTCAGAAATTACTGTGACTTCTAAAGGCCAAGCAATATTAAAAAATGGGTCGTTATAACGTAGTCCTCTTTCGTATCCAGGTGTGTAAAATTCACCTACTTGATACACAACTTCTGCATCATCAGTAAGAGCTTGATAACCGTGAGCAAACATTTCTGGTACGTACAAAGCTCGGTGATTATCTGCGGTCAGTTCTACACCAATGTGCGATAAAAATGTTGGTGATTCAGGACGCATATCAATAATTACGTCATAAATAGCACCTTTAATGCAACGAATTAATTTAGTTTCGGCTGCGGGTCTGAGTTGATAGTGCATTCCTCGCAATGTACCTTTTTTATAGTTATAAGAAAGGTTACACTGAGCAACTGCTGGTTTTAAACCATGATTTGCAAATTCTTGGGCGCAGAAAGTCCGAGCAAAAAAACCTCGGTTGTCTGACTTTTCTTCTAAGTCAATAATAAATGCGTCTTTGAGTTCTGTCTGGGTAAAAATCATAGCTACCTGGAAGAAGATATTGATGAGAACAAATAATTAGTAACTAATCAGTTAGTATTTACGCTAGATAAATTCCTCAACAGGAATTTTATGATATCCCTGACTTCTTGAAGAAGTCGGGGATATTAACACGGGATAAGAACACACTAATCGCTCGGAATTTACTTGATATTCCAGAAGAAATCTTGGTTGATTTGTTCAGTACGAATCAAATACTCTAGTTGCTTTAACCGTGTGAAGCCTCTAAATAAGAAAGTGTCTTCTGTCATGTCGATTTGGCTGAATAAATCAAATAGCTGTCTCGCGCCACGTTGAGCATCCCAATCACACTTAAATCCAGGTAGGATACTGTTGATTTTCTCAAAGGATACCCGATAACTGCGGTTATCTGCACCGTTGTCACCAAAGGATAATTTGCATCCGGGGAAGGTATCAGCAATGATTTGGGCTATTTCTTTAACGCGGTAGTTGTTAGCTGTATCACCAACGTTAAAGATTTGGTTGTGAATAATATCGCGGGGTGCTTCTAAAGCGCAAGCTATGGCTTTGCAAATATCCAATGCGTGGACTAATGGCCGCCAAGGTGTACCATCACTGATCATTTTGATTTCTTTGGTAGTCCAAGCCAAGCCAGACAAGTTATTCAACACAATGTCAAAGCGCATTCTGGGGGAAGCACCAAAGGCTGTGGCGTTCCGCATGAAGGTAGGAGAGAAGTCGTCATCAGCCAGGAGTGTGACATCTCGTTCAACTAAAGTTTTGCACTCGGCGTAGGCTGTTTGGGGATTAACAGGGGATGCTTCTGTGACATCACCTTCGGTAGCTACTCCATAGACACTACAGGAAGACATATAGACGAAGCGGCGCACACCCATTGTTTTCGCCAGATTTGCTAGACGGACAGAACCTAAATGATTGATGTCGTAGGTAATGTTGGGTGATAGTTGTCCGGTGGGGTCGTTGGAGAGTTCCGCCATGTGGACGATCGCTTCTACACCCTCTAACTCTTCGGGGGTGATGTCGCGGATATCTTTGTTAAGGGTTTTAGCAGTGATTGGAGTCCCGTTATATAGCCAGCCAACTTTATAGAACCCAGTATCTATACCAATTACTTCGTGTCCGCGTCCAGCTAACAAAGAGGGTAATAAACAACCAAGATACCCTTCTGTTCCAGTTACTAAAATTTTCATTGTGGTCAATTTCTGTATATTGGGGACTGAGCATGAGGTATAGGGATAAAATCTTCCCCTACCCCTCTGCTGCTTATCTATGCAATAACTACATTCTCTAAGTGCGATCGCGCTGGAATTTGTGCGGCGATCGCTTTGCCAATTTCTAGGGAAGAGGTGGCTGCCGGTGACGGTGCATTGCAAACATGGATCGCATTTTGACTAGGTATAATCAAAAAGTCGTCTACTAGCTTGCCGTCATCCATTAAGGCTTGGGCGCGTACCCCTGCATGGGTGGGGACTAAATCCGACCCTTGGACTTCGGGAATAAGTTTTTGCAGACTTCTGGTAAAAGCTGCTTTGCTGAAGGAACGAATGATTTCTTGGATACCTTCGTCGGCGTGTTTGGCTGCGAGTCTCCAAAAACCAGGGTAAGTCATCACCTCAGCAAAGTCTTTCAGGTCGAAGTCGGTTTTGTGGTAGCCTTCGCGTTTGAGGCTGAGAACTGCGTTCGGCCCTGCATGGACGCTACCATCAATCATTTTGGTAAAGTGAACGCCCAAGAAAGGAAAATCGGGGTTGGGAACTGGGTAAATCAGGGTTTTCACCAGATACCGTTTTTCGGGGGTGAGTTCGTAATATTCGCCCCGGAAGGGTACGATTTTCGCTTTGGGGTTGACTCCATCTAATTTAGCAATGCGATCGCTATGCAATCCGGCACAATTAATCACAAAACGGGTTTCAAAGTTGCCGTTGTTAGTTTCTAGTACGTGATTGCCACCACTGGGGGCAATTTTCAGCACTTTGGTATTGAGGCGTAACTCTCCCCCCTGCTGTTGAATTAATTCGGCGTATTTTAAACAAACTTGTTTGTAATTAACAATCCCTGTGGAAAAAACTCGAATTCCACCTACACAACTAACATGAGGTTCAATTTCTTTGACTTCTTCTGGGCTGATTTTCTGGACTTTTATGCCGTTGTCTACACCACGTTGGTAGAGAGTTTCTAGGCGTGGTAATTCTTGATCATCTGTAGCTACAATTACCTTGCCACAAATCTCATGATCAATGCCATGCTCTTGGCAGAATGCTACCATTGAGTCTCTACCATCACGGCAAAACTTTGCTTTGAAACTCCCTGGCTTGTAGTAAATTCCAGAGTGAATCACACCACTATTATTACCTGTTTGGTGAAATGCCCATTGGCTTTCTTTTTCTAACACTAAAATTCGGGACTGGGGATAGCGTTGACCTAAAGCCATCCCTGTAGATAGCCCAACTATTCCCCCACCGACAATAGCAAAATCGTACATTGGTATTACTGCATTAATGTTGAAATAAGGCAGAAAGCAACAGGCAGTTGGCAAGAAGAAAGAGTTTTGTTACCCCTCGTCTTTCTTTATATGCTTCTACCTATTTGTGCCTTTCTACTCATATAGGTAAAAATTATAACCTCACGGAAATTCACGTATCAAAATCTCAACCTCAAATTATTTTTGAATTTTGACCCTTCACTTCCTTCGAGGGCAAGATTTTGAATTTTGAATTCCGCTTTGCGATATTACCAAACTTTCCAAGGAGCTTGATTATTTTTCCATAGCTCTTCTAGATAATTTTTGTCTCTTAAGGTATCCATTGGTTGCCAAAAACCATTGTGTTTGAAAGCAGATAACTGGTCTAATTCTGCTAACTTTTCTAATGGTTCTTTCTCCCAAGCTGTAGCATCATCAGCAATAAAATCAATAACTGCTGGTTCTAATACGAAATAACCACCATTAATCCAAGCACCATCCCCGTCTTGCTTTTCTTTAAAGCTAGTAATTTTAGTTTGTTCATGTCCTAGAGAAATTGCCCCAAAACGTCCTGCTGGTTGAACTGCTGTGAGTGTTGCTAGGGTCTTTTGTTCTTGGTGTAACTTAATTAGTTCGGTAATATTAACATTACTGACACCATCGCCATAAGTAAAGCAAAAAGTTTCATTACCAAGATGTTCTCGAACGCGCTTTAAGCGTCCACCTGTCATAGTGTTATCACCTGTATTAACTAGGGTGACACGCCAAGGTTCAGCATAACCCGAATGCACATTCATTTGATTAAATCGCATATCAAAAGTTACATCAGACATATGCAAGAAGTAGTTAGCAAAATACTCCTTAATGATGTAACCTTTATAACCACAACAAATAATAAAATCATTAATGCCGTGGACAGAATAAGTTTTCATAATGTGCCAGAGAATTGGTTTACCACCAATCTCAACCATTGGCTTCGGTCTGATGCTGGTTTCTTCACTGAGACGTGTACCCAGCCCTCCAGCCAAAATCACCGCTTTCATGCAATTACCTCAAAGATATGCAGGTCAATTATTATGGAAAATTTATCCGAATGAAGAGGATGCACATAGATGTATGGGAGAAAAACTCATTTATTTCGTAGTTTTATCCGTACATAATCTAACTTTTATTCGAGGTAATTAAATAAAGGAATAGTAAATAAAAGTTTTAAATATATAAAAGCTTTGTAAATAGAAATAAATTAGACAAAAATAATTTAAATCGATGTTTTTAATGTTATTTCTTTGAATTAAAATAGTCTTAATTCCGGTATTTAAGTCTTGTCAAAAAAGACTATTTAGCAAAAAAATCCGATATTAATACCATAAACTTAGACATTATTCAATAAAATTGATATCAAAATAAGCTGCGCCTACAAAGGTAAATTTACTATTTTATTAACGTATACATGGCACTAGATGTTTAGTCCGTAAAAAAAATAAATTTATTGGTTAAAATGTCAAGCTATTTGATGGGTTTGTAGTAAGGACTTTAGTCCTGATTTTTTAAGGACTAAAGTCCTTACTACGAACTTACTGGATTGATTCAGTGAATCGGTATTCTAGTGTGTCAAAAAAACGTATTCCCCATCACCAATCCCTTTTACTGATTTATGTTGAAATTGTTGCTGGCATATCCCAACATAGCAGAACTTTGCAATAAAGCATTACATTTGCTTTCTTCAACGATACAGATACTACTGAGTGCTTGCTGATAAACTTCTGTATCTTCTTGTTCTAAGGAAAGTTGGGCAGCTATTTCTAAATCTTCAATGGCTTGGACATAATCTGGGTTAGAGTTATCACCCATTAGTTGTACAAGTTCATAGCGAACCATACCCCGTTTCAGGTAAACTTTGGCGAGTTTGTCGTTAATTTTTAAGGCTTGATTAAAGTCAACGATCGCCTTTTGGTATTGTTGCAGAGACTCGCTACTATATTGAGCGATGAGATAGTGGACAGAACCACGCTGAAAATAAGCTTCGGATTTGGCAGCATTAAGTTTCAGTGCCTGATCAAAATCTGCGATCGCTTCTTGATATTCTTTGAGAGTGTCGTTGCTATATTTAGCTATCTGGGAGTAGACAATGCCCCTCCTGATATAGGCTTCAGCTTCTTTTTCATTAATACTCAGGGCTTGGTTAAAATCTGCGATCGCTAGTTTATATTCTTTGTCAGGGTCGTTGCTAAATTCTGCCAGCATATAGCGAGCATTACCCCGATTCACAAAAGCTTTGGTTTCTTGGGGATTTAGCTGCAAAGCAGCACTGTAGTCTATCAGTGCGCCGTCGTAGTCTTTTAGGTTGTAGCGGGCATTTCCCCTGTTAACGTAGGCTTTAGCGTTGTTGGGTTCTTGTTGAATGGCTTGGGTAAAGTTTTCTACGGCTTGTTTATAGTCTCGCACTTGGTAAGCAGCATGACCTTGCTGGTAGTAATCAGCAAAACTCAACTTAATACTACCAATTGCAGGCTTTGTCATGAAGCTTTGCTGGGCATAGTTATTCTGAGACACCAAGGGACGCGTCAATTTCATCATCACGTCCAAATATCCCAAAGCCCCAAATCCCAACAAACAACACAATATTGGATACAGCCTTTTTCTGCGCCGATGGCGTTGAGGTGCAAAGTTAGAGGCGGGTAACTGCCAGTTTGTTTGATACAAAGGCATCACTGGCAATGGTAAGCCAATAGGTGGGATCGATTGAGTGTAGAGTCTTTTTTTGGCTGTGATGCGGGGACGTAAATGTTCTTTTTTTTCTATTGCCTGTACTGAAGGAAAGGGATCTCTACCACCCAAGCGTACCGCCCGTTCACACCAGGGACAGCTGTGCAGGTGGTTGCTATAGCTATGCTGGGGATTAGCACTACAAGTAGTGAGGGAGTCTTCAGCTTCCGCGAGGGCAGACAACCAAGCTTGAGCATGGGGACGCTGTTGGCGGGCATAGTGTCCATCCTCAAAACACTGCACAAACAGTTCTTGCAACCTGGGATGAAGCATTTCCCAAGGCGGTGCAATGGGTGTAGGTAGATAGGGGACTTTGCGCTTTTTACTGTAGGTAAAATGTCCAGCAGCAATTCTGGCTTCGTAGGGTGGTGGTTCGGGAATCCCCTGAAAAATACCAGAGAAAGGATGTGTCCCTTCCATTAATAATTGAAAGATCAGTACCCCTAAACCAAATAAATCATGACTCAGATCGCGATCGTGGTGAGCAAAGATTTTATTCTGTAACTCTGGTGGGGTGAACTCTGGTTTACCCACCGGACAACGATAAACTACATCGTTTTCCGAATCGCGCACTTGGAAGGAATCAGTATCTACCAAGGTGACTAGGGCTGTGTCACTGACGAGGATATTCGACTCGTTGACATCACCCACACAGTAACCACTATTATGTAGAGATGCAAAAGCTGCTGCCAAGTTGCGAGCTGTGCGGAGAAGATACTGATAGCTGAATAATGGGCAGTGTTGGCGGCGAGTCTTGGGGTTATAAAAATCGATAATGGGACGCATTCCGCGAATGCGGGGCATTAAAAAGCCAACAATGCCGTTGTTTTCATCTGTCCCCCACAATAATTCTTGAGGCCAAGCAATGGAAATATGCCCCAAATTCGCCGTTGGGTTTTCTGGTGGGTTGGCAAGCATCGCCCGGAGTTTATGGGCATGAGCAACTGTAGATTTGTGATAAACCTTAGCTACTAAATCGCCTGCGGATGGCACAGCATAAATACAAGCTTCACCACCACGCCCCAAACTGACGCTGAGGCTGAGAATTTCTTCCTGGGGAAGATAACGTAGTACCTTCATGATCAATCACGGTTAAGGGTTTTATTGGGAATTGGGGACTGGGGACTGGGGACTGGGGACTGGGGACTGGGGACTGGGGACTGGGGACTGGGGACTGGGGACTGGGTACTTTGCTCCCTGCTCCCTGCTCCTCTGCTCCCTGCCCCTCTGCTCCCCTGCCCCTCTGCTCCCTGCCCCCTGCCCCTCTGCCTCACAAATGGTTAAAGGCAGCTAAAATCAGCGTTAAATCATCCTCAGTACGTTGTGTAATTCGCTCAGAACCTAAAAACCTGACTAACTGTTCTTTTGCTTCTGCTTTATCCTCTACTTTTTCGACAAAATCGAATAAAGGAAAAAAGAAGGGTTTGTGAGGTTCACCAACAACCATATTCAAAGCCAGCATTTGTAGTCCATCAGTGAGGAGTGCAATGTTGACTATGGTTTCGCGCCATAATCTCATTTGGGCTGTATCTAAAGCACCTGGTGAAGTTAAAAAAGTCGTTTCGTTGATATATTCGCCGTTGTTAGGTATGGTCAGTGCTAGTAAGTTGCCCATGTGATCCTTCGCCACTGCCAAACCGTCACCAATTTGTGCTGCTGCTACCATTTCGGGTGAGGCGATCGCAATAATTAAGGTAGTTGCTAAATCCTGGGGCGGTTTTTGGCAAGCCTCCGCTTCATCTTCCACGGCTTTTTTAGCGGCTAGCAAGGCATCATTTAACAGCAATTGCACCGTTTCATCTTCAGCTAGAGAATCTCTAGTTATATCTTTGAGCGATAGGTTTTCTATGGCTGTTTCTACAGCTACCATCGCCCCGACTTTCCCCTGGCTGGCAGAACCCGCGCCATCAGCAGCTGCTGCTATCAACACGTTATCAGGCAATAGTTGCCAGTGGTGAGCATCCTGACACAGCTGCTTATTTTTGATGTGGCTTGTACCACAGACAGAGGCGGCGACTACCTGCCAATGAGGGTTCTGTTTTGATGTTTTCATATATTTGTTTTGTCAGCTAGCTGTGAAAGTGTCAAGCTGCATTTAGATAGAACCCCAGCCAATGGGCGGTAATGCAATTTGCTCATCTATCTGCGAATGGGAAACTGCTGACATACTAGTCGATAACCAAACAAACATCTCAATAAAGTTCAGTCCTTTCAGTTTTAAGGGTGTCCGTACAGCGATTTGATTGAGGCGCATCATATTTGCGTTTTCTACACCCACGCTAAAAAAGGCAACGCGTTTATTGGTTTCATCTCCTTGCAGGCGGATTGCTGCTTGTTCTACTAAATGATCTAGTTCACCTTGTGGTTCACCATCCGTAATCATAAACACCCACGGGCGATAGTAAGCAATACCGTTGGCACGATACAAAGATTTACGCTCTTGCACCATATCCAATGCTTTATGTATGCCCGCCCCCATACTCGTTAATCCTTGTGCTGTCAAAATAGGGGGGTTAAATTGATCAGCTGTGACAAAATCTTGTACTACATTAATATGACTATCAAAGGTAACGATCGCAATTTCTACCCGTCTGGCTGCTATGGAATTTTTTACTAATTCATCCTTCAAACTCAGCAAGCCCTGGTTAAGAGCTTCTATCGCCACGCCTTGCATTGAACCAGATGTATCGAGTAACAACACACAAGGACAACGTGGTTCTGGATTCTCCGCAAACTCTACTACTTCATCTAGTGTTAATGTATCATTCATAACGTTTTGTGTTATGTTATAGTCCAAAGCTCTATGTTCCTTTTTTCAAAGTATATATTTTCCACAGCCGAAGCCGACAAGACCACAGGTAGATGTTTGATGGTGGCTGGTTCACTCTTCATTAAACAAACCATTCTCACCGCAAGTTCTACATATTTAAGGAAATCTTAATCAGGATGTAGATGAAATAAAGATATGATGAAGGGTTTGGATAGAAGACATTAATCATCTACCAAAATTTATATAGCGCAAACACAGAATATAATAAATAATTAGCATTTGCCTACATAAATTTTTAAAGAGTTTATGTGGAATTTTTATTTTTCTATATAGAAATTAAATTCAAAATCATATTCATCAATATGTTCAAAAATACCTATTGTAACTAAGAGAACTTAAAAGCAAAATTTGTAAAAAAATAGAAACCTCAAGTATAGAGTTAGCAATTTGACCAACTATTAATTAAGCACTCAGACAGACTTAATTCTACAACTTGTCTTCCTGTCACCTGTCACCTGTCACCTGTCACCTGTCACCTGTCACCTGTCCCCTTCTTCATATGAATCATTCCGGTACGTTTGCAGCAATACGTCCTCAGCGTTTATTAAGACAACTATCTAGTTGTTTAGACACCACTTGTTTGCAAGCTGTGAGTAACTTCGTTACTTGGTCAATTTATCTGGAAAATGGGACAATCACTTATGCTACCCATTCTGTAGAACCATTTGACAGATTAGAACGTCATCTGCGTCGCCTTAGTCAAGAATTTCCCCTAATAACGGCGGAAGTACGGGTACAGTTACGCTTGTTGTTTGAAACTGACCTATACAATCAAACCAACGAAAATCAAAATCCTGATATTATTCAGCCACAGGATTATCAAGCTATCCAATGGCTTGTTAATCAGAAATATGTAGATACTAAACAAGCTACCGTACTGATTCAGGAATTAGTTAAGGAAGTAACTGAGTCATTTTTGCTGATTAAAACTGGTAATTATCAATTAAGCGATTCATCACAGAAATTACCTGTAATTTGCCTCTTAGATGTCACTAAAGTTATAGAACGTTGTCAAATAAGATTACAAAATTGGCAGACTTATGTACCTAAAATTACCTCTCCTCATCAACGCCCCTATCTATTACTAAATAATACAATCCCTGGTAAAAATTCGACTCAACTCCAGCCAGCATTAACTTACTGGATGAAGGGTTTTAGTCTGCGTCATCTATCCGTGATTATGAATCAAGATGAACTGCAACTAGCACAACATTTATACCCTTACATCGTGACTGGAGAGATTATCTTACATGAACCAGACCCACCATTTGATCAGTTACCCAAGATAGTGACAGAATTTTCATCAACACCTCAATACACAACCGCCTTACTTGAGAAAAAGTTAGTTGATACAGTTGTAGAACTCAGTAGCAATGCTACGCCCATCACCCCAATTGTAGAGAGAGAAAATGTCGCTATTGTCAAGAGATCGCCACAAATTCCCACTCAAACAAAAACAACCAACAAAGAATTAAATAACACGAACTCTGTTCCCGAAAGAGTAACACCGACTACCGTCACCCCGGAAAAGCTTTATAAAATTGTTTCTGTAGATGATAGCCCCACAATTTTAAAAGAAATTACTTATTTTTTAGAAAATGAAAATTTTACTGTCATAGCAATTAATGACCCCTTAAAAGCTGCTATGTCAATTATTAGACACAAACCAGACTTAATCCTACTGGATCTCAACATGGCGGGAATTGATGGTTATGAATTGTGTCGCATTATCCGCAATAATTCTATGTTTAAAAATACACCAATTATTTTCGTTACTGGGTCTAAGGGAATAGTAGATAAAGTAAAAGCTAGATTAGTCGGTGCATCGGGATATTTAACTAAACCGTTTACCCGTGCAGAATTGTTAAAAATGGTTTTTATGCACTTAACTTAATTAAAAAATTGGCTTGCGAGTTTTTAATTAACGTCAGTTCGGGTCAAGAAGATTTATTCAGAAACTCATCCCTATTTATATAATGTGGTGTTGCGTTGCACTGCGTTTTAATGTAACATAATGAATATGTATACTAAGTAATTAAGCAAAATTAATACTTGAGGGGAAGTTTCAAGCTTTGCGTGTGGTCAGGAAATAAAAGTCCTCTCAAGTTTTTATAGAACTGTAGCAATTATTGCTAATGACACTAGAAATTAGCAGTAAAATTTCTGGATGAAGTTTGGTAAAAAAATTCAACTTTCAGCAAACACTGAAATTCCCACTCACAATTTGGGAAATTTGATAGTAACGGCTGTGTGATACAACGCAAAATATCAATGATGAATTCCAACAATTTCCAGAAATTAGTAGCACTTACCAATGAATACGGGATTAATTGCCAGCCAGCCTCAGAAGAGTGCTTGGTTGCATCCTTACCTGGATATGATGATTTTTTATTAGCTTTTACTTGGTCTGGTGCAGTTGAAGGAGAGCCACCAGAGCATGAATTAATTGCAATTAGCGTACAGGATATTACTCAAGAAAGGACAGTGGTAGCTTGGCAGATTCCTACTTATTTATTTGGGAACGTTTTAAGGCAAGCACAGATGCTTGTAGCTGCTCATGTAGATTTTATTAGATGAAGCATAAGCCTGCCAGGTTATTGAGATTGACTATCAAAATCATAATCCCACTTTTTGATGTTTTACAGGAAAAAGCGGGATTATAGTTCTTACCGACTGCTAACTCCATCAGTTGTGCGTCCGCTCATTTCATACTCGTGGATGCGGTAAATGGCGATCGCTTCTGAACGTCCCTCAGCATCAATCCAGGTTCGATTTATAGCAGGTGATAGCGTTTTATTACGTTCTTTGATCAAGTGCATTGCGCGATCAATGTCTGGTTGCTCTGTGAGGCGCGAGGCTCGACCATTTACAATTACGCTGCGCCAATGAAGAGACCCGTGGATTTCTTCCACTTGTAAGCAGATTTCTGGATTCGTATCTATATCATGAGTCTTCATGCCGACCGTTGTAAATAGATAAATGTCCGAATCTTCCAGATAATAATACATTGGCATCACGTAGGGTTTGCCTTCATGTATGCAGCCAAGATGACCGTATTCTACTTGGTGTAGCAGTTCGTGCATTTCTTTTGAACTCATTTCATCAATATCTAACATGACTATTCTTCTAAATATTTATTTGATTAGTAGTATTAAAGACGACTGTGTGTTAGTGTGGCTTTAGACCATATGTTGCAAGCGAATCACACGCTTTGAATAACTTTTCATCACCTCTACAGCAAAGAAAAACTCTAGTCACATAGTTTGGTTTTATTGTGCCGAATTACTGATTTTTTGCTGATCAAATCTCAGTCTACGCAAAATCACTGATTAGTCCCCTGACTTTTTACTAAAATATAAAACATCAAATAATTCTTGTATCTTGCTAGGTAAATAACTTGAATATCATCTATTCCTTTTGGGTGTTTTAATTTTGTATAATTTATACACAATTAAGATATTAAATCCAACAATATAACGCTAATACAAGCTATTCTTTGATTTTTTAGCCCAATATAGTTAAATCTCATCTAATAAATATTTCCATAAACAAATTGAGTTTAAGTACATACCTAAAGATAGATACAAGAAACTTTGAAAAAGTTTACATTGCTGGTATCACTTAGTGAATTTAAGAAAAACACATGGCTGACATTGTTGATACTGCTGTAAACGCTGGTTCATTCAACACCTTAGTTGCTGCGGTTAAAGCTGCTGGGCTAGTTGATACGCTCAAAGGTGCTGGACCATTCACCGTTTTTGCGCCTACTGATGAGGCATTTAATAAACT
Organism: Nostoc sp. UHCC 0870; assembly: GCF_022063185.1. Lineage (NCBI taxonomy): Bacteria > Bacillati > Cyanobacteriota > Cyanophyceae > Nostocales > Nostocaceae > Nostoc > Nostoc sp. UHCC 0870. Next base: position 1,829,501 of record NZ_CP091913.1, read on the forward strand.
TCCAAAAGGTACAGTAGATGCTTTACTGAAGGATATTCCCAAGCTTAAGAAAATCCTAACTTATCATGTTGTTTCAGGTAAGGTACTTGCAGCCGATGTAGTTAAGATGAAGTCAGCTACTACGGTACAGGGTTCTGATGTGAAAATTGATGCTTCTAATGGTGTCAAAATAAATGATGCTAATGTGGCAACACCAGATGTTGCTGCTGATAACGGTGTTATTCACGTAATTGACACAGTGTTGATTCCTGCGTAAAAAAACGCTTAAAGAATAGAGAATACTATTCGTGAGGTGGAGATTTTAGAGAATCGCCACCTCATTACTATCTAAATATATTTACTCAGGTATATTTACATATTTATCTATTGCAGATAACAATGTACTTAGACAGTATTTTCAGATATTTATTGTTTTAATGAGTTCGCATTTGTGAGGAGCAACTAGATTTTTATTTGGGCTGAATAATATAGCAAAATGCTAATTTTCTCAAATATTGCCAAGAGTGAGAAAGATGGACTAGTAAGCAAATTCAAGTGTATTTTTTGACTGTATTTGCTCCTATGAGAGTCAACTAAAATTACACAAAGGATTTTATGAAAGCACTATTAATTTACCCTCAATTTCCCCAGTCTTTTTGGTCTTACGATCGCTTTATGCAAATCGCCGGACTCAAAGCCGTCTTACCTCCCCTGGGAATCATTACAGTAGCAGCACTTTTACCGCAGGACTGGGAAATTAGATTTTGCGATCGCAATGTCAATCTGGAAACAGAAGCTGATTGGCTCTGGTGTGACATCGTTATCCTGTCGGCAATGCTGGTGCAGAAACCAGATTTTCATGCCCTGATTCAAAAAGCGGTGCGGTTAGGTAAAAAAGTCGCCGTTGGTGGCCCCTATCCCACCTCTATCCCCCAAGATGCCCTGAACTCTGGAGCGCATTATCTGGTTTTGGATGAAGGGGAGTTGACAGTTCCCCAGTTTCTCGAAGCACTCAAAGAAGGCAAAGAGCGAGGCATTTTTCGTTCCGTGGAAAAACCTGATGTCACCCAAAGCCCCATGCCGCGTTTTGACCTGCTGCAACGGGATGCCTACTTGATGATGGCGATCCAATTTTCTCGCGGTTGCCCCTTTAATTGCGAGTTTTGCGATATTATTACGCTTTACGGTCGTAAACCACGCACTAAAGAACCTCACCAAACCATAGCCGAATTACAATATCTTTATGATTTAGGTTGGCGAGGCTCACTCTTTATCGTTGATGACAACTTTATTGGCAATCAGCGTAATGTCAAACGCTTTCTCACAGAATTGATTCCTTGGGTGAAGCAGCACAACTACCCATTTACCTTTATTACTGAAGCTTCTGTGAATTTAGCAGAAGATGATGAACTGCTACAGCTGATGAAGGAAGCAGGCTTTTATGCTGTCTTTCTCGGTATTGAAACCCCTGACCAAGATAGCTTGCAAGTAACACAAAAACTACAAAATACTCGTAATCCCCTCATTGAAGCCTGTCGTAAGATTAATGATGCCGGGATGCTCATCTATGCCGGCTTTATCCTTGGTTTTGACGGAGAACGCCAAGGCGCAGGAGAACGGATTCAAGCTTTTGTGGAACAAACTAGTATTCCTCAACCGATGTTGGGTATCCTCCAAGCTTTGCCCAACACTGCTTTATGGCATCGTCTGCAAAAAGAACAGCGTTTATTAGAAGGTGTTGGCGTGACTGAGGTGGGAGATCAAAATTCTTTGATGAATTTTATTCCTACCCGCCCCCTAGCAGAAATTGCGCGGGAGTATGCAGAAGGCTTCTGGACGTTATATGAACCGAAAAACTATCTCAGACGCTGTTTTCAGCAATGTCTCAAGATTAATTCGCCTTCTCACCGTCAGCAAACTATGCAATTTTCACCAGGTAAGGGATTGCGGATTGTAGCTCAGGTTATCTGGCTTCAGGGCTTACGGCGACCGGAAATTCGCTGGCAGTTTTGGCGACAACTCTGGACAATTCTGGTGAAAAAGCCTCAAGTTCTCAATATGTATTTAGGTCTATGCGCGGCGGGAGAACATTTTTGGGAGTACCGCGCTTTAGCTAGAGAACGGATTACTCAACAATTAGGCTATGATCCACTCAACGTCCCGGTGTTACCTGAGCCAGAAAGAAGGACTAAAGTCCTCTCTACGAGACGCTACGCGAAGACTACAAACCTTTAATTATTTATTCTGCACTGTAGCTGTAGAGAAGTTCCATGCAACGTCTCTACATCATTTTTTGGTGCAACTTCATAGAGAATTGGTATTAGTTCAAGAAAAATTTGCTTGAGATTGGGTCTTGTTTGAGGGATTGAACAAAATCTTTCAAGGTCATGAATTTGCCATCTAAGGTGAACTTAGGAGTGCCATTTTTAGCAATAATTCTCACTTCACCGTCTTGGATTTGAATCTTATCTTTAATGCTGTCCCATAGAGTATCAAAGCTCTCATCATCCTGGCAACCATTCGCTTCCAGGAAATTTTGACGCACTTCTATTTTGAGCGATCGCGCTTCTGCTACTTGGCTGCGCTCCTCAAAATGCTTAATGACATCTTCATCAACACCTTCTCGCAAGATTTTGTTTTCAGCCTGAACTTCCGCTAACTGAGTTTTGATGGTTTGCAGTTGTGAAATTAACGCGGCTGATCTCTGGTACTCAAGCTTTAAGGCTGCCTTGGCAGCAGTTAATAAGGCTTTATAATCTAACTGCTTTTCTGTTTGAACTTTTTCGGATTCCATATTTATCTCGCGATCGTATTCATTCAGTATTACGCAGAACCAAAGTAAGTAACCAAACAGCATTAATTACTGGACAGCAATTTCAGCATATATATTGGAAAACTGACTCCCGCCACAAATTGAATTTTTAATAGTATCAGCATCAACAACTGATTTATAGAGACGCGATGAATCGCGTCTCTAATTATATGATCCTGGATCTGAAAGATTTGATAAATCAGATGATAATTTGTGTCCATTTTGTATCAAAATTATCTGTAATTCTGTAATTATTCTGGTTTTTGTATGTGACTGGAAAATCTCTATAGCTTGTGCCGTTGATTAATTTCAACTAATCAGCCACAAAATTAATAATGATTATTATTCTTTGGCGTTGGCAACAGACTAAAAAATTGGTGTTGCTGTACTTGATGGGATCTAAAGATTAGTGAGAAAAATTTAACTTTTGTCCAAATTTAATTATTAAAATTTCTAATGTAAAAAGTTAAGTTATTTTAAATAATATATATAACCATGAAAAAAATTGACTAATGCTACCTAGTTGTGCTAACAATAAATATTTGTGACTACCTAATAAAACCTTCAAATTATGTAGCCTGCTGTATATAGTCACAGCCTAGAAATGCTGATAAACTACAACTCCTCAGTACAGCAGCCATATAAAAACAAATAACTAAATAATTGTTAGCCTATCTACTTGGGTGATAGTTCTTGGATGTTTATTATCTTTATACAGGCATCCAAAAGAATAGCCTGTGCTAAAATCAGCGTACCGGCACGACGCAGGTGATGGGAAAAATGCCATGTTTGAACGCTTCACAGAAAAAGCCATTAAGGTAATCATGCTGGCCCAAGAAGAGGCCCGCCGTTTAGGTCACAACTTCGTTGGAACTGAGCAGATCCTCCTGGGTCTGATCGGGGAAGGCACAGGAGTTGCGGCCAAAGTGCTGAAATCGATGGGTGTCAATCTCAAAGATGCCCGCATTGAGGTAGAGAAAATCATAGGCCGGGGTTCGGGCTTTGTGGCCGTAGAAATTCCGTTTACGCCACGAGCAAAGCGGGTTCTGGAACTATCCCTGGAAGAAGCGCGCCAATTAGGGCATAACTACATTGGCACCGAGCATCTGCTGTTGGGCCTGATCCGGGAAGGGGAAGGTGTGGCAGCCAGGGTGCTAGAAAACCTGGGGGTGGATCTATCGAAGGTCAGAACTCAAGTCATTCGGATGTTGGGAGAAACCGCCGAGGTTTCAGCGACCGGTCAATCTGGGCGCACTAAAACACCAACTTTGGATGAATTTGGCTCGAACCTGACCCAAATGGCCACGGATAACAAACTCGATCCTGTGGTGGGACGCGCCAAGGAAATCGAGCGTGTAATTCAGATTTTGGGTCGCCGGACAAAAAATAATCCAGTTTTGATTGGTGAACCTGGGGTAGGTAAAACCGCGATCGCCGAAGGTTTGGCATCACGCATCGCTAACAAAGATATCCCCGATATCTTAGAAGATAAGCGTGTTGTCACCCTAGATATCGGTTTGCTTGTCGCAGGCACTAAATACCGGGGGGAATTTGAAGAACGCCTGAAGAAGATCATGGATGAGATTCGCCAGGCGGGTAATGTAATTCTCGTAATAGACGAAGTACACACCCTCATTGGTGCAGGTGCAGCCGAAGGGGCGATTGATGCAGCGAATATCCTCAAGCCAGCTTTGGCGAGAGGAGAATTGCAATGTATTGGTGCGACAACCCTGGATGAGTACCGCAAGCACATTGAACGGGATGCTGCGTTAGAACGCCGCTTCCAACCAGTAATGGTAGGTGAGCCTTCCGTCGATGAAACAATAGAAATATTATATGGTTTGCGCGATCGCTACGAGCAACACCACAAGCTGAAAATCTCCGACGAAGCTTTAGTTGCGGCAGCGAAATTATCTGATCGTTATATTAGCGATCGCTATCTGCCAGACAAAGCCATCGACTTGGTTGATGAAGCAGGTTCGCGCGTGCGGTTAATTAACTCCCAACTGCCCCCCGCAGCCAAAGAGTTAGATAAAGAACTGCGCCAAATCTTAAAAGAAAAAGATGATGCAGTCCGTTCCCAAGACTTTGACAGAGCCGGGGAACTGCGCGATCGCGAAATGGAAATCAAAGCCGAAATTCGCGCGATCGCCCAAAACAAAACCAACACAGCTGGTGGTGACGGACTAGAACCCGTTGTCACCGAAGAAGACATCGCCCACATCGTCGCTTCCTGGACTGGCGTACCGGTGAACAAACTCACCGAATCCGAATCTGAGAAGTTGCTGCACATGGAAGACACCTTGCATCAGCGACTCATCGGTCAAGAAGAAGCGGTGAAAGCAGTTTCACGGGCTATCCGTCGCGCGCGTGTTGGGTTGAAGAATCCCAACCGACCCATTGCGAGCTTTGTCTTCTCCGGGCCGACTGGTGTTGGTAAAACCGAGTTGGCGAAATCCTTGGCTTCATACTTCTTCGGTTCAGAAGAAGCAATGATCCGCCTGGATATGTCCGAATACATGGAACGCCACACCGTCAGCAAGTTGATTGGTTCACCTCCTGGTTATGTTGGTTATAACGAAGGCGGACAATTAACAGAAGCTGTACGCCGTCGTCCTTACACCGTGGTGCTGTTCGACGAAATCGAAAAAGCCCACCCCGATGTCTTTAATATGCTCCTGCAAATTTTAGAAGACGGTCGGTTAACAGACGCGAAAGGACGCACCGTTGACTTCAAGAACACCTTGCTGATTTTGACCTCCAACATCGGTTCTAAGGTAATTGAAAAAGGTGGTGGTGGTATCGGCTTCGAGTTCGCCGAAGATCAAACCGAATCACAATACAACCGTATTCGCTCCTTGGTGAACGAAGAACTGAAGCAATACTTCCGTCCTGAATTCCTCAACCGTCTAGATGAGATTATCGTCTTCCGTCAATTGAGCAAGCTGGAAGTTACCGAAATTGCCGACATCATGCTCAAAGAAGTATTTGGTCGCTTGACAGAAAAAGGTATAACCTTAGAAGTTAGCGATCGCTTCAAAGACCGACTCATCGAAGAAGGTTACAGTCCCAGCTACGGTGCAAGGCCACTGCGGCGGGCAATTATGCGCCTGTTAGAAGATAGCTTGGCTGAAGAAATTCTGTCTGGTCGTATCAAGGATGGCGATGTCGCCCTAATTGATATTGATGAAAACGGCAATGTGCAAGTTACTTCTCAACAGCGTCGGGAATTGTTACCCCAAGGTGTTGAGTCTTAGTTAAAGTTTGGGATTTGATTCTCAAATAAAAATTAGCAAGCGGTAGAGGGTAAATTCCTCTACCGCTTTTGTTTTCTTGTCGGTTATGGCTAGTACCGCAAGGCGGAATTCAAAATTCAAAATTCAAAATTCAAAATGAATACAGCGTAAGCGTTTCATTGATTTGGAATGGTCTGTTTATTTCCGCCGTGTTGTACTAGGCTGTTGATGTCCAGTATAAAAATATAACTAATGACCGGAATCGAACGTCAAATTATTCTTGATGTTAGACAAGTTGCCAAACACATAGCAGACGCACCTCAAATGCAAAGACTTATTAAACGAGGACTAGCGGCTCATGTATTTGACAGTGATACTACCATGAAGCAAGTCGCTCAAGGCATAATAGAAAATGGAGAGTTCACTGGAATCATTCGCGGCTATGAGCGATACGGAATGTTTTTTAATGAACGGATAGGTTATAGAATCAGTCCAGATGGTAGCCGTATTCCACTTTATTATGGGGAGATAAAAATCAATGCAAACAACAAATACCACGTCATCCCCCGCACCAGACCTAGTGAATAATAACTGGGACTTTACAGAAGTATGGATTGACCCAATGTTATCACCTCCATACCTTCTTTTATTACTCTGTGATAGTAAGCAAAACTGTCAAATTTATGACCCGGCACAGGGTTATAAAATTGTATTTTCCAGTAATAATTATGATGCAGCTAAGTTGTGGTTATTAGAAGATGAGTATGAGCCAATTGAAGGTAGGCTTTTAGCTACAGAATTATTTTAACTGAAGGGATAGGTTATGCAACTTAACTGTGGATATATTCATCCACCTTTTCCTTTAAGTGGTAATTAATCATGCAAATAACTATTCCACCTCATCTACAAAGCACTTATAAATTAATCCAATGCGCTTTTTCTGATGGGATTGAAGCAGAAAATTATGACCTACTTTTAGCATTACTAAGTGAGGAAATGTCAGACAGAAACTTAGCAGAAGTTATCGCCTATTACGTTGGTAAAGATTATAGGATTGTACTCAATGACGTATACCGCGTACAGTCAATTGCTGTTCCGAAAGGTGAAGCTATTAATAATTTAAAAAAAGTTTTACTTAGTTGTGGTTATCAGGATTGGATTCATGAATTATCCTCATGATTTATGAAGCAGCTAAGTTATGGTTACTAGAAGATAAGTATGAGCCAATTGAAGGTAGGCTTTTAGCTGCGGAATTATTTTAATTGAGAGGATAGGTTATGCAACTTAGTTAAAATATATTTAGCAATGATACGAGATTTGTATAATAAATTTTAACCTAGCTTTTCAGATGCTAACCAAATCTGTAATCATATATATGTACTATACTGCTTCTGACGGTTAACTATGACTATCCAGTTTCGGTTTCATCCAGAAAAAGCTGTAGAAGCAGCAGCAAAATTTCTGAAGTTGCATGGTAAGCCTATGAAGTATTTAGGCTTGCTTAAGATGCTATACATAGCTGATCGTATCGCCTTAGATCGCATGGAGCAGCCAATTACGGGTGATCATTATGTGTCAATGGATTATGGTCCTGTTCTGAGTGGTGTTTATGACCTAATTAAAGGTAAACCTGTTGATGGTGCTTTACCTCTTTGGTCTGAGTATATTTATCCTCTCAATGTAAACTTTGTTGACTTACTAAAAGACCCAGGAAATGATGAACTGTGTGAAGAAGAGGAAGAGATTATTCAAGAGGTATATGCAACCTTTGGACATCTTGACCCATTTCATGTTGCTGAATGGACTCATGATTTACCAGAATGGGAAGACCCTCATGGTTCTGCTATTCCCATTCCAGTAGAAGCAATTCTGAAAAATGTCGGTAAATGTGAGGAAGAAATAGAGGTAATTAGACAAGAAGCAAGTCGAGAAGCCTATTTAGATGAGGTTATAAATGTCTAGCATTCCCATTAATGTGGGGGATGCTTTTTTAATAGATACACCTCCCAATGGACAGCATCTTTATATTGCGATCGCACAAACTTCTGATACTAAGTATTTATTCGTCAATATTACCACTCGTAAACCAAATTCGGAAACGGTTTGTATTCTCCTACCTGGTGCAGATGTACCGAATTTTATTGTCCGTGAGTCTGTTGTAGCTTATCAATATGCTCGTGAAATGGATGCTACTATACTTGCAAGTTTAATCACCTCTGGTAGTCCTATTCCCAAAGGTAATTGTTCACCTGCCGTTTTATCAAAAATTCAGCAAGGTGGGTTAATTTCCAAACGTTTAAAAAATAAATATAAAACTTTATTGAAAAGTTATTTGGGCATTGTTTAAATTGAATTATTTGAAGCTATGCTGAAGGCTTATCACTATTAATAATTTTATAGATAACTATAGTAATAGATGCGCTTAGTTTCCGTTAGCTAAAGGCTGGGTGGGAATTTCTATGCAAAACTCACAACCTTTACCAGGTTCAGAAATACACTGAATTTTACCTCCGTGTTCTTCCACAATAATCTTATAGCTAATAGATAATCCTAACCCAGTACCTTGTCCTGGTTGTTTGGTGGTAAAGAAAGGCTCAAAAATCCGCGATCGCACATTTTCTGGAATGCCACAACCATTGTCAGCAATACTAATTAAGATAGTATTATTTTCACTAACTTTTGTAGATATTGTAATTTGGGGATTGACAGTAATTTTAGCCAAAGAGATTGCAGATTTTAGAGCATCAATAGCATTGTTAATAATATTCAAAAATACCTGATTCATCTGCGCTGCATAACACACTACTTTAGGCAGTTCACTATACTCTCTCATAACTTCTATAGCGGGAAAATCATTTTTAGATTCCAGCCGATGTTGTAAGATTAACAGAGTGCTGTCGATACCTTCATGCAGGTCAACAGGCTTCATTTCAGCTTCGTCAAGTCTGGCAAAACTACGTAACGATAAAACTAACTGAGAAATTCGCTCTGCACCTATCATCATTGATTTAAGAATTTTTGGCAAATCATCAGCAATAAAATCTAAGTCTAATTCTGCTAACTGCTCTTGAAATTCTTTCTTAGGCTGGGGAAAATTTCTTTTGTAGCCCTCCACTAATTTAAATAAATTTTCCGTGTGTTCATGAACATAGGTGATATTCCCATAAATGAAGCTAATTGGATTATTAATTTCATGGGCTATTCCAGCTACTAATTGCCCCAAACTAGCCATCTTTTCACTTTGAATTAACTGGCTTTGTGTTTCTTGTAATTCTTTCAGTGCTTGGGCAATTTCTTCTTTTTGTACTTGCACCTGTTGCAAAGCTTCGGCTTGTTGTAGTGCTACTCCTAGCTGTACACCAACTTGAGCTAATAAGTTAGTTTCTTCTTCTTGCCAATAACGCGGTTGAGAGTTTTGATAAGCTACTAGCAACCCCCACAGTTTTTCACCTTGGCAAATCGGGACAAAAATTTCATTACGAGCATACTTACCTGCTTGTGTTTCTGGTAAAAGGAAGCGTTCTGGAATAGGTTGTGGTTTGACTATTGGTTGCCAACCATCAACAATAGAATCAGCTACAAATTCACCACTCCAATCAGGATAAAAGCGATAAATTGCCACTCTTTCGACTGCTAGTAAACCTCGCACTTCTTGAGTAGTGGTTGTAAAAATAGTTTCAATATCTAGAGAGTGGCGGATTTTTTCTACAGTGTTTGCTAATGCTCGTTGGCGTTCCGCAGCTTTGCTGAGTTCGGCTGCTTGGATTTGCGTTTGTTGTAAGTATTCGGCTTGCTGTAAGGCTACACCTAATTGGGTGCTGACTTGAGTAAGTAAGTAAACTTCATCTTCTTGCCAATCACGAATATCAGTATTTTGGTAAACTGCTAACAAACCCCACAGCTTTTGTCCGTGGTATATAGCAATAATTACATAAGCTCTAGCCTGATAAATTTCTAATACTTTGAGGTAGCATTCACTAAAATCTGCATTGTAAATATCATAACAAACCCGATACACTTCGCCTTTCGTGAAGCGACCACCTTCTGTGTCTTGTAAGTAAGTATCTGCTACTGGAGTTTTGGCTAACTCTTTAGCACTACATTCGCTGACATTTTCTCTTAATTCTGGTCGTTGTAACTGTTCATCGATGAGGGAAATCCAACCCTCTCCCACAGATTCAAAGACAAATTCCCCAGTCCAATCGGGATTAAAGCGATAGATGGCTACACGGTCAGCATTGATGAGTTTTCTGATTTCTGCGGTACTGGTGCGAAAAATATTTTCTAAATCCAGGGATTGGCGAATTTTTTCAATAACGATCGCAATTGTTTTTTGCCACTCTGCTGCTTTTTCTCTGGCTTTAGCTTGTGCTAGTTGTGCGGATTGTGCTTTGACTTGTTCTATATAGTCTGCTTGCTGTAAAGCCACTCCTAAATGTTCAGCAATTAATTGCACAAACTCAATTTCGGCAG